>JBEGJG010000129.1:0-12072 GCA_041184705.1 Candidatus Eiseniibacteriota bacterium | reverse complement strand
GGCCCACTCCGGGTGATCCTCGAGCAGCAGGTCGTGCACCGTGAGCACCGAGCCGCGCGGGGGCAACGCCGGCGCGTGCCGATGCGACGGCCAGTGGAACACATCGTGCGTGCGTTCGCCCGCGGCCAGCGGCACCGTGATCTGCGAGGCGATGCGCTCGCCCAGCGGCAGCAACGAGGTGGCGTAGCGGCGCAGGCGCACACCGGGGGGCACGACCCCGTCGGGCACGGGCAGGGCGCGATCGAACCACACCGTGAGCACGAGGTCGTGGCGAGCGGCGAGCGCGCGAAGCAGTTCGCGCGTGTACACGCCGGTGCCACGTGCACCTTCACCCGCGAAACCGGGCTGCAGCGAACGGCCGTCGAGACCGACGCGCAACAGGCGCGGCACGCTCATGCGCGCTCGCGGGAGCGGACGGGACGCACCGCTCGGGGTGCGAGGACGACGGGACCGGGGGTCGGTCGCGTGGCGGTCTCTCCGGTTTCGGGACGGGCGCACGCACGGGCCGCGTCCATGCGGACGTCGTGGGGCGTCACCACGACGATAGGGCCGCCACCGAACGGCTTCAAGCGCGGGCGTTTGGGTGGCGCTGCGCGTTCCTCTACCCTGCCCCCATGTTCGCTCGCCACCGCCAGCTTTTCGCGACCGGCACCTTCGTGGTGGACGGCGTGCTCGTGGCCGCCGCCTGGCTCGGGGCCTACGCGCTGCGCTTCCACGTGCTCGACCTGCCCACGCCGCTCGGCGTGCCGCCGCTGTCGCTCTACCTGTGGAGCGGCGCGGTGCTCACGCCCACGGCCATGCTCGTGCTGCGCAGCTTCGGCCTGCACCGCTCGGCGCGCACGGCGCGACTCGGCGGCGAGCTGCTCGCGGTCGTGCAGGCCATGGTGGTGATCGCGGGCCTGGCCGGCATCGGGTCGTTCTACACGCGCGGCGAGCTGTCGCGTTCCACCATCCTGCTGTTCCTCGTGCTCGCCACCACGGCGCTCGTCGGCGTGCGCGTGGCCGCACGCCTGACGCTGCGCGCCCTGCGCGCGCGCGGTCGCAACCTGCGGCACACGCTCATCGTGGGCACGGGCGAACCGGCGCGCATGCTGCTCAAGAAGATCCGCCGACACGACGACTACGGCATCCGCGTGCTGGGCCTCGTGGCCACCGACGCGACCGAGGTGGGACGCACGCTGTACGGCGTGCCGGTGCTGGGCGCGGTGGACGCTCTGGGCCGCATCGCGGGCGAGACGGGAGCCGAGGTCATCTACGTGGCGCTGGAGCGACGCGAGTGGGAGGCCGAGGCCGAGGCGTTGTCGCAGCTGAGCGACTCCACGGCCGCGGTCCGTCTCGTGCCCGACCTGACGCAGGCGTTCCGGCTCAACCCGAGCGTCGAGGACTTCGACGGCCTGCCCGTGGTGCTCGTCACCGAGAGCCCCGAGCAGGGCTGGAACGCGGTGCTCAAGCGTGCGTTCGACCTCCTCGGCTCGGGCCTCGGCCTCATCCTGCTGGCGCCCGTGTTCCTCGTGCTCGCCGTGCTCGTGCGGCTCGATTCCCCGGGGCCGGTGTTCTTCGTGCAGGAGCGCGTCGGAATGAACGGCCGGAGGTTCCGCATGCTCAAGTTCCGCAGCATGCGCGCCGACGCCGAACGGGGCGGCCCCGGCTGGACGGTCGAGAACGACCCGCGCCGCACCGCACTGGGCGCCACGCTGCGCCGACTGTCGCTCGACGAGCTGCCGCAGTTGTGGAACGTGTTCCGCGGCGATGGAACGTGTTCCGCGGCGACATGAGTCTCGTGGGCCCGCGCCCCGAGCAGCCGCGCTTCGTCGAGGAGTTCCGCGGCTCGATCCCGCGCTACATGCTGCGGCACCACGTGAAGGCCGGCATGACGGGCTGGGCGCAGGTGAACGGCCTGCGCGGCGACACGCCGCTCGAGGAGCGCATCCGCTACGACCTGTACTACGTGCAGAACTGGTCGCTGGGCTTCGACCTGCGCATCCTGCTGCTCACCGTGGGGCGCGTGTTCCGCGACGCCAGCGCGCACTGAGGCCCGCCGACCGCTAGCGCGACACACCCTCGAGCAGCGCGGCCACGATGCGTTCGCCCGCCCGCCCGTCGCCGTAGAGGTCGCGAGCCCCGGTGACGGGGCCGGTCAGGAACCGCTCGGCCTCGGCCACGATGCGCTCGCGGTCGGCCCCGACGAGACGGGCATGATCGTGTTCGACGAGTTCCACCCACTCGGTGACCTCGCGCAGCACGAGGCAACGACGACCGAGGAAGTAGGCCTCCTTCTGCAGGCCACCGCTGTCGGTCACCACGCCCGCGCAGTCGCGCAGCAGCACGAGCATGTCGAGGTACCCCACGGGTGACACGACGTGCAGCCCCGCGGGCGGCGTCCAGCCCGCCAGGCGTGCGCGCGTGCGCGGATGCAACGGCAGCACCACGGGGCGGCGCGCGGCGAGGTCGCCGAGCGCGCCGAGGATCGCGGCGAGCCGCGCGGGGTCGTCGGTGTTGCCGGCGCGATGCACGGTGGCCACGAGGAAGTCACGACCGAGCCGAGGCTGCAGGGCCGCCACGACCTGCGAGGGCTGGGCGTGCTCGGCGTACCAGCACGCGGCGTCGTGCATGACGTCGCCCACGAGTCGCACGCGATCACCCACGATGCCCTCATGACGCAGGTTGGCGACCGCGGTCGTCGTGGGCGCGAACAACAGGTCGGCCGCGTGGTCGGTGAGCACGCGGTTCAACTCCTCGGGCATGCTGCGGTCGCGCGATCGCAGGCCGGCCTCGACGTGCGCGAGCGGCCGATGCGCCTGAGCCGCGGCGAGCGCACCGGCCAACGTGGAGTTCGTGTCCCCGTGCACGATCACCCAGTCGGGGGTCTCCTCGGCGAGCACGGGCGCGAGTCGCTCGAGCATGCGACCGGTCATCTCCGAGTGCGTCCCGCCCGCGATGCCGAGGTGGTGCGCGGGAGCGGGCAGACCGAGTTCGCGGAAGAACACGTCCGACATGTCGGCGTCGTGGTGCTGGCCGGTGTGCACGAGCACCTCGCGCACGCCGGAGCCGTGCGCGGCCATGGCGCGCGACAGCACGGCGGCCTTCACGAACTGCGGACGGGCCCCGACCACGGTGAGCAGCTTCATGTCCCCATCCTCTCGCGGGCGCGCTCGAGGTGCCAATGCAGCCGCTCGCGCTCGACCTCCCAGCGGTAACGCGTGCGGTAGGCGGTCCGACCGTGCTCGGCGTGCGCCGCGAGGGCGACCGGATCGGCGAGCATGGCCGCGAGGGCCTCGGCGAACGCGGCGGCCGTAGGCTCGGCCACGCGTCCGGCACCGCTGTCGTGCACGAGGGCGCGCCACAGCGGCAGGTCACTCGCCAGCACGGGCACCCCCATGGCCATGTACTCGAACATCTTCGTCGGCAGCGCCTCGAGATGGTCGGGCGCGGGACGGTAGGGCAACAACCCCACGCCGGCGCCGCGCGCGCGCTCCGCCAGCACCTCGGCGGACAACCACGGCGTGTGCACGCACCAGCCCTCGCGCACGGCCTCGCTCACGACGGGCTCCAGCGACGCCTCGGCGAGGGCCCCGTAGAGTTCGAGTCGCAGCGCGGGCCGCCGCGTGCGCACCGTGCGCACCGCCGCGACCATCTCGCGGATGCCCCGCACCTCGGTGAGCCCGCCCACGTACACGACGCGATCCCCGTCGGGCGCGGGCGGCGCGCCCGCGGGCGGCTCGAACACCGCGCGCGGGTAGTTGTGCACGATGCGCGTGCGCGCCGCGGGCCAGTGTCGCGCGATCGCCTCGGTGGCGGGCGCGAAACCCTCGAACGCGACGCGCGCCCACGCCCACAAGGCGTGCGCACCGAGGCGCACGACGGGGCGCAGTCCTGCGGGGATCCACGGCTTCGACGAGACCTCGAGCGGCAACTCCTCGTGCACGTCGTAGAGGAAGTACGCCCGACGCCAGCGCGCGGCGAGCCACGCCATGGCGGGCACGAGTTCGGGATCGTGGAAGTGGACGAGGTCGAAGGGTCCGTGCTCGGCCACCGTGCGGTGCACGCCGAAGGCGAGTCGCATGCGTGCGGCGCGCCCGTGCGGCAGCGGCCAGGTGTGCAGGTGCAGTCGCGGCGACGTGCTCCAGCCGCGGCGCTCGAGTGATCCCGCGGCGGGCACGAACACGTGCACCTCGCAGCCCTGCTCGATCCACGCGGCCGTCTCGCGCTCGAACACGCGCGGATCGCCCCACCGGTGCACGGTGGTGACCACGGCGACGCGCGGAGCGCGGACAGCGGACGACGGGGCGACGGGATCGGGACGCATGGGTGCGCGGACGCTACACCACCGGCCCGGCGAGGCCGAAGCGGTGCACGATGCGCTGCGCGAGGTCGTCCATGAGGTCCTCGCGCACGTGATTCGCGCGCACCCACGCTCGCGCCCGCTGCGCGCGTTCGGCCGCCGCATCGGGTTCGGCGAGCACCTCGCGCACCGCGGCGACGAGCGCGTCGGGATCGCCCGGAGGCACGACGCGGGCGAGGTCGAGCGTGCGCAGACGCTCGGCGGTCTCCCCCGCACCCGCGTACACCACGGGCCGACCGGTCGCGAAGTACTCGTAGGTCTTGGCCGGGGCCACGATGCGGTCGAGCGTCGGCGTGGCGCGCGTGTGCGCCACGAGCACGTCGCTGTCGAGGTAGTGCCGCGCCAGCGCGGCCGCGTCGGTGACGTACCCGTGGAAGGTGACGTTGACCGCCCCCACCGCGCGCGCGTGCACCTCGACCGCCTCGCGATCGGGACCGTCGCCGACGAGGTGCAGGTCGGCCTCGGGCATGCGTGCCGCCAGGTCCACGAGCACGCGCACGTCATGGTTGTGCCCCATGAGTCCCACGTAGGTCAGGCGCGGCCGCGCGTGCGCGACCGGCGGCCGCGGGGACTCGAACGACTCCAGGACGGTGCGAGCGATGCCGTTGCTGGTCACCACCATGCGGTCCTCGGCCACGCCCTGCTCGCGCAGCCACGTGCCGATGCCGGGCGTGGCCGCGACCACGAGGTCGGCGCGCCGCGCGAGCGCGTGCAGGAACCCCTCCAGGGCCCGCAGTGCGAGACGTTGCGGCCACGAGGGCCGCGCGCTCTCGAGCGCGTAGCGCCAGGTGAGGTCGCGCACGTCCCACACGAACCGTGCCCCGCGACGTCGCGCCGCCCACCACGCGATCGGGGCGAGGAACATGCTCGGCGTGCTCACCACCACCACGCGCACGCCGTGGCGCGACAGGCGCGCGACGAGTGCCCGCGCCATGGCGATCTCGAGCCGTGCGCGACGGGTGAACGACCGCTCGTGCGGTCGGAACGCGGGCCCGCGTTCGACCTCGCCCGCGAACGAGGCGTCGGCGAGCGCGGCCGCGTCGCTCGCGTACAACGCGGGGTCGGGGTATCCGGGCGCGAGCGTGAGCACGCGCACGCGCGTGCGCTCGGCGAGTGCGGCGGCGAGCGCCCCCGTGCGTCGCGCCCCCGCCCCGGTCTCGGGCGGGAAGAATTGCGTTACGAACACCACCTCGGGTGCGCGCGTCATGCGAAGCGCGCTCCGATGCGGTGCGCCCACTCGAGCAGGTTGAACCACCGCCACGGTCGGAAGTCGCGTGAGTCACCGCGCTCGACCGCGGTCGCGAAGGCCCGCGCGAGCGCCTCGTGGCGGAACACGGGGACGCCCTCGGCGGCCGCCGCGGCGAAGCGCGCCTCGAGCCGCGGGCGCAGGGCGCGTCGCCACGCGGCTTCGGGCGTGGCGAAACCGATCTTGTCCCGGCGATCGAGCACCGCGTCGGGCACGAGGCCGCGCATGGCGCGGCGGAACACCGCCTTCGTGGTGCCGTCGCGGTCCACGAGGTACTCCTCGGGCAACGACAGGAGCAGGTCCGCGAGCCGCGTGGTCAGGAACGGCACGCGGCTCTCGATCGAGTGCGCCATGGAGTTGCGATCCTCGTAGCGCAGCAGCATGGGCAGGCTGGACCACGTCGTCGCGCGCACGAGTTGGGCGCGCAGCACCTCGGCCCCGTCGCCGTGCGTGTACTTGGCGGGCGCGAGCCGCACGCCGCGTGCGCGGAACCACGACGCGTCGAGCCAGGACGGCGACAGCTCCTGCCCCACGAGGGCGCGCAGCGGCGCCTGCATCGCGGGGGGCACGAGGAACTCGCCCGCCCACAACGCGAGCGCGCCGCGCGCGGGTCCCGACGAGGCCCGCTGCAGGAACCGTACCGCCTCCACGAGACGTCCGGCCCGCACGAGCGAGGCGAGGCGCGCGGCCACGAACGGCGTGTAGCCGCCCAGCAACTCGTCGGCCCCCTGCCCGTCGAGCATCACCGTGACGCCGTGCTCGCGTGCCGCCCGGAACACACGATGCTGCGCGTACAGACTGGTGCTGCCGAACGGCTCGTCCTGCGCGGCGAGCAACGGGTCGAGGTCGGCGAGCAGATCGTCGGGTCCGGCCACGATGCGGTGCACGTGCGCACCACAGGCGCGGCCCACGAGATCCACCCACCGCTCCTCGCTCAGGCGCGGATCGTCGGCCACGTAGCTGAACGTGTGCAGGTCGAGGTCCGGGGCGACGGCGCGCATGGCCATGACGATGGCGCTCGAGTCGATGCCGCCCGACAGCGCCGCCCCCACGGGCACGTCGCTGCGCAGGTGCAGCCGCACGGAGTCGAGGAAGCACTCGCGCACCCGCGTCGCGGCCTGCTCGAACGAACCCGGCGTGTGCGCGCCCGCGCCGGGGGCCCACCAACGCACCGGAGCGGACGGCTCGCCCCCGTCGAGCGGCACCTCCATCCAGTGCGCCGCAGGCAGCTGACGCACCGCGGCGAGCAGCGTGCCGTCACCGTGGTCGGTCAGTCCGAATCGCAGGTAGTCGTACACGCGCTGCGGGTCCACCTCGCGCGAGACCTCGGGCAGCGCGAGCAACGCCTTCGGCTCCGAGGCGAACGCGAAGCCCCAGGGGCCGCGCGACCACACGAGGGGCTTGATGCCGAACGCATCGCGCGCGAGGTACAACCGGCGCTCCACCGTGTCGAGGGCCGCGAACGCGAACATGCCCGTGAGCCGCGGCAGCAACGCGGGACCGCGCCGCGCGAACGCTTCGAGCAGCACCTCGGTGTCCGAACGCGAACGGAAGCGCACCCCCTCGCGCTCGAGCTCCTCGCGCAGCTCGAGGTAGTCGTAGATCTCGCCGTTCAGCACGAGGTGCCAACGACCGTCCGCGGTGGACATGGGCTGCGCGCCCGCGGGCGAGAGGTCGAGGATGGACAACCGCCGATGCCACAGCACGACCTCGGAGTCGGGCGCGATCGCGGCCGGGTCGCGGTGCGTCACCAGGGTGCCGGCACGCCATTCGGCTAGGCCGAGGTCGTCGGGGCCGCGGTGCGCGAGACACGCGCCCCAACCGCGCACCGCGTCCACGGCGCGCCCCGGTGCTCCCACGAAGCCGGCGATCCCGCACATCTCAGGCCCCTCCGATCACGGCGCGATACTCGCGCACGATGCGCCCGGTGACCACGGGCATGGAGAAGCGCTCCTCGAAGCCGCGCCGCAACGCCCCGGGATCGAACCCGCGCTCGCCTCGCGCGACGGCCCCGATCGCCGCCGCCAGCGCGGCGACGTCACCGACGGGCACCAGCATGCCGTCCTCGGGACGCACGATGTCCTCGGGCCCCCCGCAGCGCGTCGCGATGACCGGCCGCGCGCAGGCGAGCGCCTCGACGAGCGTGAGACCGAAGCTCTCGTGCCGACTCGCCGACACGAGCACGTCGTTCGCCCGCAGCACCTCGCGCACCGCCTCGCGTCCGCGGGCGGCGCGCCATTCGACGCGAGCGGCGATGCCGAGTCGTTCCGCGAGCGCACGCAGCGCGGCCTCCGAGGGGCCCGATCCCATCAGGCACAGACGCGCCTCGGGCCCCAGACCGGCCTGCGCGAAGGCGTGCAGCAGGTCCTCCTGCCCCTTGGCGGGCACGAGCGCGCCGATGCACACGAAGCGCGACGGCCGACCGGGACGGACCGGGTGAGTCGCTGCACGTCGTCGGCGAGCGCGCGACTCACCGCCCACACGCGGCGTGCGGCGCGGATCGGCGCGAGGATGTCGTCGGACACGCGTTCCCCTCGCCGGAACGCCACGAACGGGAACGGACCCATGTGCTCGGTGAGCACGAACGGGATGCCGGTCTCGGCGGAGAGCGTCATGGCCACGCGTCCGGCCGGGAACGCGACCTGCGCGTGCATGAGGTCCACGCGCACCCCCTCGCCACGCAGGCGCGCGAGGAGACGACGCATGGCCGCGGTCACCCCTTCGACGTTGCCGCGAGCCACGTCGTAGCGCCACGTCCACGCGGGCTCACGGTGCTCGATGAGGTTCGGCGCGAGCACCCGTCGCGCCGGCAACGCGAGCGGGGCGAGCACCGGACGACGCAGCCACGTGCGCAGCGTCGCGCTCGACAGCTCGCGGTCACCGTGCCCCCACGACGCCACGTGCACGGTGCAGTCGGGATGGTGCGCGGCCAGCCCCACCGCGAACTCGCGGAAGAACACGCCGTCGAGTCGCGTGTCGCGCAGGTCCGGGTACCACGACGGCAGGTGCAGGACGTTCATGCGCCACGCCCCCCACGGCCGAACCATTCGCCCGCGCGCACGTGCTGCGTGCGCGCGAGGTGCACGATGAGCACGAGCGAGGTCGCGAGGTACGAGGCGTTCATGGCGACCAGCGCCCCGGTCATGCCGGCCCTCGGCACGAGCACGAGGAAACCGATCCCGGTCAGGCCGAGCCCGGCGAGCGCGGCGAGGATGTTCCATCCGTACGCACCGCGCCCGGCGTTGGCGGCCGAGGCGATCTGCGTCGCGCCGAGGGCGACCACCCCGGGCACCAGCGCGACGAGCACCTGACGGACGGCCGCGAAGTCGTCACCGAGCAGCCCCGTGACCCAGGACGTCGGCACCAGTGCGGCGACGAGCGCGCACGCGGCGGTGGCGACCCATGCGCGACGCATGTTGCCCAGCACCAGCGCGCGCGCGTCCGCGTCGACCCCGCGCGCGATGCGGTTGAGCGTCGAGGAGGCCAGACTGCTCGCGGGCAACCACAGCATCTCGGCGAACGAGACCGCGGTGGAGAACACGCCGACGCCGGCCAACCCGACGTGCCGTTCGAGTGCGAAGAAGAGACTGCGGTAGTTCAGGAATTGGACGAGGTTCGAGCTCTGCGCGGTGAAGCCGTAGCGCAGCAGGTCGCGCACCAACCCCGACACCGGGCGCGCCACCGCACCGGTGCGCGGCAGCGCCCGCAGGTGCTCGACGAGCAGGGGCAGCGGCAGCAGCACGGACAGCACCGCGGCCGCGCTCCACACCACGAAGAACTCGCGCGGCTCCCGGAAGCCCCGCAGCACGACCACCCCGGTCGCGAGGGCGAGCAGCAGCCCGGGCCGCAGGAACTCGACGAGACTCGATCGCCACGCGGAGCGTCCCGACAGCAGCACGCCCGCCTCGACCGCGGACAGCGCGGCGGCGACGGCGACGACGACGCGGTGCGGGGCGAGCGGATCGGTGCCGGCGAGCCACGCGGGTGCGAGGACGGCCACGGGCAGGGCCACCGCCGTGACCGTGGTCAGCGTCATGAGCACGAGCACGTCGCGGCGGTTCGCGTCGCGCGCGGCGAGGAACCCCAGCGACACGCTGCCGAGGAACCCGGTGAGCAAGGCCACGAACTGCACACCGGCCCCGAACAGCGCGAACGTGCCGCGGAACTCGACGCCGAACCAGTTCGCGGTCACCACGAGCAGCACGAACTGGGCGGCCGCGGTGGCCACCTTGAGGGCGAGCACGCGCCCGGCGTCAGCGAGTGGCGCCATGCAGGGCCAGCAGGGTCTCGAGACGCGGCCGCTCCGAGGGCCCGAGCGCACGCACCCGGCCGTACGCGTTCACCTCGTGAAGGCGATAGCCCAGCGCACGCAGCTCGTCGAGCAGCGCGTCGCCGTCCCGGCCGACGTCGGCGTGCACGGCGGGGCTCCACTCCACGATGAGCACCGGACGGAACCGCGCGAGCACCGCACGCGCCCCCGCGAGCACCTCGTGCTCGCCGCCCTCGACGTCCACCTTGAGCACGTCGAGCCGATCGAGTCCCGTGCGTGCGACGTACGCGTCGAGCGTCAGCGCCTCGACCGTGCCCAGCGAGCGCTGCCGTCCGTCGCCGCGATGCAGCGAGGACAGGCCCTCGTTGGCCCCACCCTCGGCGCCGCCGCCGTCGCCCGTGAACATCTCGCGCACGCCCTCCCGATCGGCGAGCGCGGCCCGCACCACGGTGACGTGCGACCACGCGTTCAACGCGACGTTGTCCACGAGTCGCTCGTGCCAGTGCGGTACGGGCTCGAACGCGACGACGCGTCCGCGCGGAGCGAGTCGCGCACCGACCAGCGTGAGCTCCCCCTGATTCGCGCCCACGTCCACGAACACCCCGTCGGGGGGCAGGAACCGTCGCAGCAGCCCGGCCTCGACCGCGGCATGGATGCCGCGCCAGTGGATGAGGCTACCCATGTACGCGCCGCGATCCACGCGCATGCGCAGATCGCCCTGGAAGTCGTCGAGCACCGTCCAGCGGTCGTCGCGGGCCGCCCAGCGCTGGGCGCTCGCGCGACGGAACGGCTCCAGCAGCCGGTACCAGCCACGGAAGGCCGGGACGCGACGCGTCCAGCGCGTGACCACCGACTCGAGGCTCAACGCGTGCGACCCTCGCTCGAGTCGCCGTACCCCCACCCCGCCGACGCCCACGCCAGACCGACGAGGGCGTAGAGGTGGTGCAGCAGTTCCTCGTCGCCGAAGTTCCACTCGAACAGTCCGGCCACGAGCATGCCGACGATGCCGGCGGTGACGCCGAGTCGCAGTCCGGCCGAGACGCCACCGGCACGCAGCCGGTCGCCGAGCCCGCGGCCCCATGCGAGGCCGCGCGAGGCGGTGCGCAGCAACGCCGAGACGAGCACCCCGAACGCGGCGAGACCGATCACGCCCATGGTGGCCGCGATCTGCACGAACGCGTTGTGCAGATGCCCCACCTCCTCGGTGGCCGCGGGCGAGCGGAATCGCGGGTACACCCCGTGCATGTCGAGCAGCCCCACGCCCGTGAGCCAGTCCGAGCGGAACATGCGCGCCCCCGCCTCCCACATGAGCAGGCGCTCGCCGTTGTAGCCCTGCCGCGGCTGCACCATGCTGCGCAGGCGGTCGCCCCACTCCCCGGGCAGGAACGCGAACGCGAGCGCCCCGGCCGCGGCCAACGCCAGCACGCCCCACGGGCGCACGGCGGCCAACACCACGAGCCCCGCGGCGAAGGCCCCCGCCCACGCACTGCGCGTGAACGTGGTGGCGAGCGCGACGGCGAGCAGCAGCGCGGCCGCACCGGCACCGAGCCGCCAGCGTCGGTCCCGCACGGTGCATGCGAGCGACACGGCCACGGAGAGTTCGAGCAGCAACTGCCCGCCGTAGGTCATGTGGTGGTGCGTCAGCCCGCGCGCACGCCACGCGTAGCAGTGGCCGTGCGCCCACCACTCCACCGTCCCGATCAGCGAGGCCAGCGTGGCGGCGACGAGGTACACCGCGAGCGCACGCCGACCGACCCGGGCGTCGGTGGCCGCGGCGGCCGTCAGCCCCACGAGGAGCGGGAACAGGCCCTTCGTCACGCGCGTGAAGCTCTCGGCGGGATCGAGCGCGAACGCGCTCACCACCACCATGGCCGCGAACCACACGAGGGCGGCGACGTCCACGGGCGTGCGCGTCCAGCGCGGACCAGGCCCGGCCCACGCGATCACGAGCGTGACCGCACCGAGCAGCCCGGCCGCGATGCCCATGGGCGCGATCGCCCACGGCAGCACCGCAAGGTAGAGCGTCAGCGCGAGGGCGCGCCCCGAGGTGAGTCGCCCGGGCATCGAGCGGGTCACGCCTGCCCCTCGCGATCGCGCGGCAGCGTGCGCAGGTAGCGACGGTCGGCCTCGGTGAGCTCGGCGGTCGCGAGCAGGTCGGGGCGGCGCTCGAACGTGCGGCGCAGCGCCTCCTCGCGTCGGGCCCGCGCGATGCGC
>JBEGJG010000128.1:0-6364 GCA_041184705.1 Candidatus Eiseniibacteriota bacterium | reverse complement strand
AAGGTGTTCGACGGCATGGATCACGGCTCGCCGGGTGCGAACGGCTGGTTCGCCTTCAACGGCACCGTGGGTTCGGGCGGGGTGAGCGGCAACCTCACCGACCTGCCCCCGTCGGATGGGTGTCGCGCCTCGCTCGGTGCGAACTACGGCTCGAACGGTGCCGCGGGCTACGTGGGCGGCTTCGGTCGCACGCGCCCGCTCGACCTCACGGGCATGACCCACTTCACGATGTGGATCCGTCCCGACGCCGGGCAGTCGTACCGGCTCGAACTCAACCTGCAGGACGACGACAACGGGGACAACGTCATCCCGTCCACGCCCAACGGTCTCGATGACGAGTTCCAGTACGTCCTCAACGTCGCCTCGAGCGGCGCTGGCGCCATCGCGGGCGGGGGCTGGCAGCGCATCTCGGTCCCGCTGTCCGCGTTCGTGGACGATCCCACGTTCCACACCGGCGGTAACGGCATCCTCGACCCCAAGCCCACGAGCGCCGGTGGCAACGGCCAGCTCGTCAACGTGGTGGTGGCGGTCATCAACCAGAGCGGCGCGCCGATCACGTTCCGCACCGACCTGTGGCGCTTCACGCGCCAGACCTCGTCGGTCGCGGGCACGCTGTGGAGTGACGTGGACGCCGACGGCGTGCGCGATGCCGGTGAGCCCGGACTGGGTGGCGTCACCGTGCAGTTGCGGGACGCCGCGCTCGGCACCGTGCTCGCGAGCACCGTCACGCCCTTGAGTGGCGCCTACGAGTTCGCCGCCCAGCCCGCCGGACGCTACGAGGTGCGCATCGTGACCAGCACCCTGCCGGCGAGTGCGATCGCGACCCACGACCCCGATGGCGCGGCCACCGCGTCGAGCGCGGTGCAGGAGTTGGGCTGCGACCAGGCCTCCGGGGGGCGCGACTTCGGCTACGCGCTCAACGCCCTCGACGTGGGTGACGTCGGTCGCGTGCGGGAGCCGCTCGCGCAGAACGCCCCCAACCCGTTCCGTCCGCGCACCGTGATCGCGTTCGAGCTGCCGCGCGCCGACCTCGCCGAGATCACCGTGCTCGACGTCGCGGGGCGTCCGGTCCGCCAGCTGCATCGCGGCGAGCTGCCCGCCGGTCCGCACCGCGTCGAGTGGGACGGTCGCGACGAGCAGGGCCGGTCCGTCGCCGAGGGCCTGTACTTCTACACCCTCACCACCGCGCAGGGCCGCTGGGTCAAGCGCATGACGTTGCTGCGATGACGTCGGTGCCTCGCGCGCGGGGCGTGATCCTCGCAGGACTCTCGATCGTCCTCGTGGTGGGTCTGGCCGTGGCCTCGCGACCGGCCGTTCGCCAGGAACCGTTCGTGCGTCGTCCCTATCCCGAGTGGGTGGACGGACGGTGGACGGGACGTGGCATCGCGTACGGCATGCATCGCGACGGGCAGCGACCGGGCGGGCTCTCGCCGAGCCGCGCCGAGATCGCGGAGGACCTGCGCCTGATCGCGCCCGAGTGGTCCGCCCTCCGCGTGTACGGCTCGCTCGAGCCCACCGAGACGGTGCTCGACGTCGCGCGCCGGTCGCACCCGGGGCTCGTGGTGCTGCTCGGTGTGTGGATCGATCCCGAGACCCGGCGCGACTCGGCGGGGGTCGAGCAGCCGCGTCCCGAGGCCGTGCGCGCCAACCGCGCGCAGCTCGACGCCGCGGCGCGACTCGCCGCGCGCTATCCCGGCGTGGTGCGCGCGATCGTGGTCGGCAACGAGACGCAGGTCGCGTGGTCCGCGCATCGCTCGTCGCGCGAGCGGCTCATCGAGGCCATTCGCGAGATGCGCGCTCGCACGCGCGTGCCGGTGACCACGGCCGACGACTACAACTTCTGGAACAAGCCCGAGAGCGAGCCGGTCGCGCGCGAGTGCGACTTCCTCATGGTGCACGCGCATCCGCTCTGGAACGGACAGTCGGTGGAGACCGCGATCCCGTGGACCGAGACCCAACTCGCGGTGATCCGCGAGCGGCATCCCGGCGTGCCGCTGGTGCTCGGGGAGACCGGCTGGGCCACGCAGCGCACCGACACGGGTGACGAGGCGAAGTACATGAAGGCCGAGAGCAGCGAACGCATGCAGGCCGCCTACCTCGACACGCTCGATGCGTGGCTCGCGAAGCGGCCGCTACCGGTGTTCGTGTTCGAGGCGTTCGACGAGAACTGGAAGGGGGGGCATCGCCCCGATGAAGTCGAGAAGCACTGGGGTCTCTGGCGCGCCGATCGCAGCGCCAAGCCCGCGCTCGCACGGCCGCGCTGACGTGGCCACCGATCGTCCCATGCCGTCGCGCACCCCGCACGAGAGCACCGTCGTGGCCGACGGTGAGTCGTGGCACCGCATCCATGACTTCGACCGGATGCCGCCGTTCCTCATCAGTCTGCCGAGCGCCAGCGACCTGTGGATGTTCGTGAGCTCCGGTGGCGGACTCACCGCCGGTCGTGTGGATGCCGACGGCGCCCTGTTCCCGTACGAGACGGTGGACAAGCTGCACGACGCCCACCACCACACCGGGCCCGTCAGCGTGCTGCGCGTGCAGCGCCCCGACGGTACCGAGGTGCGTTGGGAGCCGTTCCTCGCGGAACGCGACGCCGAGGGCGTGGTCGAGCGCCATCTCGACAAGTCGCACGCCGGCGATCGCCTCGCCTTCGAGGAGGTGCACCACGGCCTCGGGCTGGCGTTGCGCGCGCGCTGGGCGGCGAGTGAGCGCTTCGGCTGGGTCCGCACCGTGACGCTCGAGAACCGCGGTCGCACCGCGGTGCGGCTCGAGGTCATGGACGGTCTGCGTCACCTGCTCCCGAGCGGTGTGCCGCTGGGGCTCTACCAGGGGTCGAGCTCGCTGGTGGACGCCTATCGCCAGAGCGATGCCGATGCCGCGACCGGTCTCGCGGTGCACGCCCTCACCTCGCGCATCCTCGATCGCCCCGAGGCCGCCGAGGAATTGCATGCGAACGTGTCGTGGTCGGTGGGGCTGACCGGGAGCGGCGTACACCTGTCGGCGGGCGCGCTGGCCGCGTTCCGCCGAGGCGAGCGCACGGCACCGACCGCGCGCCTCAACGGGCAGCGCGGGCACCACCTCGTGCACGCCACCCTCGAGCTCGCCCCCGGCGCGCGTGCGTGTTGGCACGTGGTGGCCGACGTCGCGCTCGGGCACGCCGCGATCGAGGCGTTGCGCACGCGCCTGGCCGATCCGGCCGCGACGCAGGCCGAGCTCGAGGCCGACCTGACCGCGTCGCGCGACGCGCTGCAGCGCATCGTGGCGGCCGCCGACGGTCTGCAGGTGACGGGCGATGCGGCCGCGAGCGTGCATCACCGCGCCAACACCCTCTACAACGCCATGCGTGGCGGTGTGTTCGCCGACCAGCACCTCGTGCCCTCGGCGGACTTCGCCGCCGTCGTGCGCCTGCGCTGCGCGCCGGTGGCCGAACGCGCGGCCGCGTTCCTCGCGGCCCTGCCCGCCTCGCTCCCGGTGGACGATCTCGTCGCGCGGGCCCGCGCGACCGGCGATGCCGACCTGCACCGGCTCGCGCTCGAGTACCTGCCGCTGTACTTCGGGCGGCGTCATGGCGATCCGAGCCGTCCGTGGAACCGCTTCTCGATCCGCGTGCGCAACGCCGACGGCGGGCGTGCGCTGCGCTACGAGGGCAACTGGCGCGACATCTTCCAGAACTGGGAGGCGCTCGCGCTCGGGTTCCCGGACTTCGTGCCCGGCATGATCGCGCGTTTCGTGGGTGCCTCGACGGCCGACGGGTTCAACCCGTATCGCATCTCGCGCGAGGGGCTGGACTGGGAGGTCCCCGATCCGGCCGAGCCCTGGAGTCACATCGGTTACTGGGGCGACCACCAGATCGTGTACCTGCTCAAGCTGCTCGAACTGCTCGACCAGCGTGCCCCGGGCGCGCTCGAGGGGCTGCTCGGCCGCTCGGTGTTCTCGTACGCCGACGTGCCGTACCGGCTCAAGCCCTACGCGAGCATCGTGGACGACCCGCACGAGACGATCGTGTACGACACCGCGCATGCGGCCGTCATCGCGGCCCGCGTGGAGGGGATGGGCAGCGATGGCCGTCTGGTGCCATCGCGCGACGGTGGTGTGCAGCACGCCAACCTGTACGAGAAGCTGCTCGTGCCCGCGCTCTCCAAGCTGTCGAACCTCGTGCCCGACGGCGGGATCTGGATGAACACCCAGCGTCCCGAGTGGAACGATGCGAACAACGCGCTCGTCGGCTACGGCGTCTCGATGGTGACGCTGGCCTACCTGCGTCGCTACCTCGCGTTCCTCGACACTCGGTTGGGGCAGGCGTCCGCGCAGGCCGAATCGTTCCCGGTCGCGGCCGAGGTGGCGGAGTGGTTCCGCGCCGTGCACGGCGTGCTCCGCGATCGTGCGTCGCGCCTCACCACCGCCGAGGTGTCGCCCGCCGAGCGTCGCGAGGTCATGGACGCGCTCGGTCTGGCGTTCCAGTCCTATCGCGACCGCGTCCATGGTCGCGGGTTCACGGGCGCCCGGGTGGAGTTGCCCCTCGACGAGGCCCGTGCGCTGTGCCGCGACGCGATCGCGCACCTCGATCACGCCCTCGCGGTGAACCGTCGCGCCGACGGCTTGTGGCACTCGTACAACCTGCTCGCGCGTCAGCCCAACGGGCGCGGCATGGCGATCCGCCACCTCGACGAGATGCTGGAGGGTCAGGTCGCCGTGCTCAGTTCCGGGGCGGTGTCCCCGGGCGAGGCGGTGGGCGTGCTCGACGCGCTGTTCGGCAGCGCGTTGTATCGCGAGGACCAGCGCAGCTTCATGCTGTATCCCGACCGACGACTGCCCGACTTCCTCGATCGCAACGTGGTCCCCGACGATCAGGTGCGCGCGGTGCCGTTGTTCGCGCAGGCGATCGCGGCCGGGGACGACCGTGTCGTCACGCGCGACGCCGGTGGGCGGGTTCGTTTCCACGCCTCGTTCCGCAACGTCCGCGACCTCGATGCCGTACTCGACCGGATGGCGCTCGACCCCGCGTGGTCGGCGACCGTGGCGCGCGACCGCCAGGCCGCGCGTGCCGCCTTCGAGTCGGTGTTCCAGCACCATGCGTTCACCGGGCGCTCGGGCCGCATGTACGGTTACGAGGGACTCGGCAGCATCTACTGGCACATGGTCGCGAAGCTGCTGCTCGCGGTGCAGGAGATCGCGTTCCGTGCCGCCGACGAGGGGGCCCCGGAGTCGGTCCAGCGCGCCCTCGCGAACCACTACCGCCGCGTCCGCGCCGGGCTGGGGTTCGAGAAGACCGCCGCCGAGTACGGTGCGTTCCCGTTCGACCCGTACTCGCACACGCCGCGACACGCAGGGGCGCAGCAGCCGGGCATGACCGGACAGGTGAAGGAGGAGATCCTCACCCGTCTGGGCGAGCTCGGGGTGCGGTTCCGCGAGGGCAGCCTGCGGTTCGACGGCACCTTGCTGCGCGCCGTTGAGCGACTCGCCGAGCCCACCGTGCTGCCGGTGCTGGGCTTCGACGGACGCTGGGCCTCGATCGAGGTGCCGGCCGGTGGTTACGCCTTCACGCTGGCGCAGGTCCCGGTGTGCGTCTGCGAGGGGGCGACCCCGACGATCGTGGTGCACACCGCGGACGGCGCACGACACGAGGTCGCCGGAAGCACGCTGGACGCCGCGATGACGCGGCGCTGGTTCTCGCGGTGCGGCGACGTGGTGCGGGTCGAGGTGCGACTGCCCGCCGAGGCGTTCGCGCGCGACTGAGTCACGGGTGGCGAAGGGACGGGCCCCGCGGTGCATACGCCGCGGGGCCTTCGTTCTGGCGACCGTCCCGTGAGGCCTTGTCCTCATGCGAGGAGCCGCGCCCCGCGAGTGGCGGGACGCGGCTCCGAAAGGCCCCGAACCTGTCGGTGCGTCAGTTCGCGAGCACCATCCGACGGCTCACGACACCGTTCGAGGTGCGCAGCACGACCTGGTAGATCCCGGCCGCGGCCCGCGTGCCGTCGGCGCGACGGCCGTCCCAGCGGATCGAGCCCTGCCCGGCGGGCCGACGGCCCTCGAGCAGCGTGGCGACGCCGCGACCGGCGACGTCGAACACGCGCAGGCTGACCTCGTCCTCGGTCGGGAGCGTGAAGCGCAGCAGGGCGGCACCGCGCGACGGGTTCGGCTGCGGGGCGGCCAGCGCGAGGCCGTCGAGCGTCGGCGTCACGCCCGCGGCGGGCAGCGTGCGGAACACGACGTCGTCGATGAACGCCGCACCGCCCTTGTTGGTCGGCTGCTCGAAGATGACGTAGCAGCGCACCGAGTCGGTGTTCGCGGGGGCGATGCCCGAGATGGAGGTGTTGAGCCACTGGCCCAGCGGCTTGGTCACGTCCATCGCGATCTCGGTGGG
>JBEGJG010000127.1:0-6743 GCA_041184705.1 Candidatus Eiseniibacteriota bacterium | reverse complement strand
GTCGGGGCCCGAGGCCGGTTGCGAGTCGAACGGACGAGGGGCGAACGCTCGCCTGCCCTCGCGCTCGACGCGCGCACGCGCAGCGTCGGGTGCGAAGGGACGCTGGCGCGGCGTGACACGCTCGAACCGAGGCGCGCCATCACGTCCCGACACCCAACGCCAGCCCCTCGGATCGAGGCTGCCGCGATGACCACTGTGCGCATCGAACCGCCCGGTCTCGTCGAGCACCGCCGATAACGGCGTCGTGGTGCCGGAACCTTCGAGCGCCGCCTGTGCACGGACCTCGCGCGCCCCGACACCCAGCAAGCAAGCGAGCGTGGCCATGGCCCAGGCACGGGCCACGACGCGCAGCATGGGGTTCGGTGACGGTTCGAGGACGCGGGGCGCCATGAGTGAGCGGGCTCCGGGAGGAACGGACACGCGGCGTCGCGACCGCGACGCACGTCCCTTGAGCCTATGGCAACCGACTCCGCGTTCTCACGCCACTTCGCAGGCAGACCCCGCTACTGAACGCACCCGCATTGCGAAATGCACGAGCCGCCGAGTCCACGCCACCATGCTTCCCCGTGACCGGCTCGCATGAACCGACGTCGCGCACGGTTCGCGGGCGGTCGGCGGCTCAGTACCCCTCGACGCGCGCGCGCAGCGGGTCGGCCGTGGGGCTGCGCAGCCAGGTCACGTACGCCCACAGGGCCTCGAGGTCGCCGGGGTGCAGATGGCGCTCGTAGGCGGGCATGCGGAGTGTCGCGCGATCGAGGAACGCGCTCGCGAGCGGGTTGCGTGCGAACCGCTCGGACCTGCCGTCGCGCACCCACTGGCCGAACTCCGCCTCGTCGCGCACCAACTCCGCGAACTCCGGTCCGTCCCACGAGGGCACGGCACCGGTGAACGACCCCGGGTTGGGTGGAGCGAACCGACCGCCGGGACCATGGCAGCCGAAGCAACCCAGTTCGTTCGCGCGCTCGAACCCCGTCGCGGCCAGGGGTTCGCTCGGTGCGGGACTACCGTTCGCCGCCATCACGTACGCCACCAGCGCGTCCACCGCGCGGTCGCCGAGTCGCGCGCCGTACGCGGGCATCGTCAGCGCACCAGCGTCGCGCTCGGCTCGCCATGCGGCGCTGGCCAAGCGCTTCGGCGTGCCGCCGTCGCGGATCCACGCGCGCACGTCGTCGGCCGACTCGGCGTACATCATGAGGTCGCCCTCGAACCCGGGCACCGTGCGATCGCGTCGGCCGGGGTTCGCCACCCCGCGCGCACCACCGGGGCCGTGACAGGTGAAGCAGCCGTTGGCTTCGGCGAGGCGACGCCCCTTCTCGGCCAGCGGCAGACGCGACTGCGTCCACGCGGACCACCCCAGCGTCAACGCCGCGAGCGACAGCCCCGCGACCCACAACCCCGTTCGCCAGCCGCGCACCATGCGCCCCCCTCATAAGACGAGAGCGGGGCCCGTGAGGACCCCGCTCGTGTCACCGAACGACGATCACTTCGCGATCGCGACCGTGGCGACCTCGATGCCCTTCACGCCACCGCGCTCCTGGAGCTTGCCGGTGATCGTGACCTTCTTGCCGGCCATGTCCTTGGCCTGCTCGTAGCCCTCGGTGCCCTCGTGCGGGGGCGTCAGCAGCACGGCGCTGCCGTCCTTGAGCAGCAGCATCATGGGCATGCCGTTGGCGATGCACTTGAGCGCGCACGAGGTGTGCTTCGGACCCTGCGCGTTGTGGCCGAGGAAGCAACCGGCGTCGAGGATCTCACCCGTCCACGAGCTCGCCTTGGTGGTCGAGGTCTTCGGACCGTGGTTGTGACCCGAATGATCGGAGTGGTCGTGCTGATCACCGCTGCGAGCGAACGCGACCGCGGCGACGAGCAGCGAGGTGGCGGCGAGTACGGCGAGGACACGCTTCATGGGGATGACCTCCGTGTTCGACGTCCCGCGAGGAGCGGGACCGGGATGGATGGGATTCTCGAGGGGAGGCTTCCGTTCCAGCGGGGATTCGCGCGCGATGGGAAGCGGCACCGGCGCGCGACCGACGACGACTACAGCAACTCGAGGTGACGCAGGTCGAGCGGCGCGTACAACCCGCCCCCCTGCCCACCGAACCAGTCCTTGCCTCGACGCAGGTCCTCGCTCGGCACGTCCACGACGGGCAGACCGAGGTCCTCGACGGCGGCGATGCGCGAGGTGGTGGGCAGCGCGTAGCGCTCGCTGGCGAGGTAGTCCTCGAACTCGTCGAGCGTCCACGCGAACAACGCGTCCACCTCCCACACCAGCTTCACCTCGCGGCCCTTCAACAGATCGGGCGGATCGTCCGGCGAGGCGGGCTCGAGTCGGCCCACGGCGCAGCAGTCGCACCCGAACCAGAAGTCGAGCTCGCCCTTGACCACGAGGTTCTGCGTGACGCGCGCCTCGGCGGGGGCGTCCTGCCACAGGTTGCCCATGAGCTCGCTCATGGCGAACAGGTAGCGCAGCAACGCGCGCGGGTCGTCCGAGGCCGCACCGCGCAGGCCCGTGGCCAGCACGCGCAGGTTGCGGATCGCCTCGAGTCGCACCCACGGCGAACGCCGGTTGGTGAGCGCGGTGAGGTTGTGCAACGCGCCCTCGACGCGCTCGCGCACCACCACGAGCAACTGGTCGAACGTCCCATCGCCCTTGTCCAGGAACTCGATGGTGCGCCGCATGGCCTGGTTGAGGGGCAGGTAGGCCGCACGCAGCGTGGCCCAGTCCTCGGTCAGGCGTTGCTTGGCGATGACGTCCCAGTCCGACATGGGTGTGGTCTTCCTCAGGAGGGGTGCGCGATGGTCGGGGCGACCGGGGACACGGAGGCTACACGCCGCGAGTATAGCCATTGCGCGCGCGCAGGGTCCAACCTCGGCGGGGCGTTTGTCAGAGGTTTCACCGATGGCGCAGAGCGTTCGGCCGCAGCGGGTTCGCCGCGTCGTTCAAACCCGCGTCGCAGGTTCGGGTGGCGCCGGCACCGCGACCCTCGCTCCGGCCTCGCTCGAGGCGCGGCAGGCGTCGAGCGCGCACTGCACCGGCACACCGTCGGCGGCGAACGAGGGGTCGAGCGGCTCGCCGTGACGGATGGCGCGGTACAGCCGGTCCGCCATCACGGTGAAGGGTGCGACGAGCGCGGGCTCGCCTTCGCGCGGCTCCAGCCGGAACGCGGCCGGGGTCTCGAGTCGCTCGGGCTCCTTCCCCGCCTCGATCCGCCACAGCGTGTAGCCGCCCTCGTCCCAGCGCAGCGTGGCGTCCTCGCCGTGCACCTCGAAGCGCTCCCCGCGGTACGGAGCGCTCGCGCACAGGTCCATCACCGCGGTCGCGCCGTCGGCGAACGCGTAGTGCACCGTGCAAGCGTCGTCGGCGGTGGCGACGCCGTCGGTGCCACGCCGAGGCTGCTCCACGCGCACGCTGGCCAGCGCCGAGACGGGTTCGCCCAGGAAGGTGCGGAAGCAGTCGGTGTGATGCGAGCCGAGCGCGCCCAGGATGCCGCCGCCGCGCTCGGCCTGCGACAACCACGTCATGCCGCGCGACTCGGGTCGCCACCAGATCGGGTAGCGCCCCAGGATCTCCATGCGACGCGGTCGCCCGATCGCGCCCGCGCGCACGAGCGACAGCGCGTGCATGCGCGCCGGGAAGAAACGGAACTCGTGGTTCATGCCGGCCAGCACCCCGGCCGAGGCCGCGGCGTCGCGCATCGCCCCCGCCTGCCAGCGGTCGAGCGCGGTGGGCTTGTCGCACAGCACGTGCGCACCCGCGGCGACCGCACCCATCATCATGTCGTGGTGCAGGTCGCACGGGGTCGCCACGGCCACCAACTCAGGACGCTCGCGTTCCAGCAGTTCGCGCCAGTCGTGGTAGCCGCGCGGCCCGTCGAGTTCGGCGGCCACGCGCTGCGTGCGCTCGGGGTCGCGCCCCGAGATCGCGACCAGCTCGAATCCGGCATGACGGCGGAACACGGGGGCCAGCACGAGACGGCCGAACGAGGTGCCGAGGACGGCGACGCGGATGCGGGACATGGGGCTCTCCGGGGTGCGCGGGAAGGCCCGAGCGTCGGCTGACCGCTCGCCAGCGTCAACCGTGACCGCTGTGCTAGCCTCGCCGCATCGTCACCCGATCCCCCGTCACCCCGTCCGGAGTCCCCGTCATGCGTGACCCGCGCACCCGTGCCCTCGCGAAGCTCATCGTGAAGCACTCCTGTGCCCTCAAGCCCGGTGAAGCCGTGCTCATCGAGGCGTTCGACCTGCACGACGGCCTCGTGCTCGACCTCGTCGAGGAGACGCAGGCCGCCGGCGCCATCCCCGTCGTCTCGCTGCGCGACAACGCCGTCATCCGCGCCCAGTTGCGCGGCGCGACCGAGGCGCAGCTCAAGGTGCAGGCGGCGATCGAACTGCACCAGATGCAGCAGGTGCAGGCCTACATCGGCATCCGCGCCTCGGCCAACGTGAGCGAGCTGTCCGACGTGCCCGGCGACCGCATGGCGCAGTACCAGGCCATCGTGGCCAAGCCCGTGCACCTCGACTACCGCGTCAACCACACGAAGTGGGTGGTGCTGCGCTACCCGAACACCGCCATGGCGCAGCTCGCCAACATGAGCACCGAGGCGTTCGAGAAGTTCTACTTCGACGTGTGCACGGTGGACTACGCGCGCATGCGCGACGCCATGCAGCCGCTCGTCGAGCGCATGAAGCGCACCGACCGCGTGCACATCACCGGACCCGGCACCGACCTGCGCTTCAGCATCAAGGACATCGGCGTGGTGCCGTGCTTCGGCGAGCGCAACATCCCCGACGGCGAGTGCTTCACCGCCCCGGTGCGCGACTCGGTCGAGGGCACCATCCGCTACAACACGCCGTCGGTGTACCTCGGCACGACCTACGACAAGCTCGAGTTCACGTTCGAGAAGGGCCGCATCGTGAAGGCGGTCGGCAACCCGCAGGACAAGCTCGACCAGTTGCTCGACACCGACGAGGGTGCGCGCTACATCGGCGAGTTCTCGCTGGGCTTCAACCCGCACGTGCTGCATCCCATGAAGGACACGCTGTTCGACGAGAAGATCGCGGGCTCGCTGCACTTCACGCCGGGCGCCTGCTACGACACGACGAACAACGGCAACAAGTCCAAGGTCCACTGGGACCTCGTGCTCATCCAGCGCCCCGAGTACGGCGGTGGCGAGATCCGGTTCGACGGCGAGCTCATCCGCAAGGACGGCCTGTTCGTGGTGCCCGACCTCATGGGGCTCAACCCCGACCGCCTCGGCGCCTGATCCCACGCGCACCCCGCTCCGCCCGTCACCGCACCGCGGTGGCGGGCGGTCGTGCACAGGGACCGCTCAACGCTCCACGAGCACGCGCGCCACGGCGCGACCCTGCGAGGTCTCGAGGCGCGCGAAGTACAGGCCCGGGGCCACCGTGGCGCCGTCGGCCGAGCGCATGTCCCACGCGATGGCGTGCGCGCCCGCGGACAACGGCCGGTCGGCCAGACGCGCCACGCGCCGCCCCTGCAGGTCGAGCAGGTCGAGCCGGGCGTGACCGGCCGCGGGCATCTCCACCACCAGCGTGGGGCCCGCGGACAACGGCGACGAGCGCAGGGCGCGCAGGACCGGCCCGGTCGCACGCGCGCGGTGCGATCCCATGCCCGAGGCCGACGGTCGCACCGCCGCGAGGGAATCCGCGGGCGTGCCGCCACCGACCGGGGGCTCCTCGGCGAGCGGGTCCTCGGCTCGCCCCGAGCCCGACAGCGCGCCACCGTTCGAGATGGGGCCCGGCGTCACGCTGAGCCACTCGGTCGTGTACAGACCGTCGTCGGTCGAGATGCGGATGGTGAACGGCGCCGTGGGGTCGGGGCCGATGACGCGATGACGCGGGTACCACAGCACGGTGGTGGTGTCCCCCGTGAGCTTGGGGTACGGGTCCATGCCCGAGTCGTCGAACGGCACCTGGTACTCGCCACCGTCGGGCCAGCGCGCGATGATCCTGAGCCCCTGATCACGGTCCTGCGGGTTGCGCACGATCATGCGCAGGCCCACCGGCTGGCCCTCGACCACGGTGGGCGCGGTCCACGCCAGCGACCTCACTCGATAACCCACGGGCTCCACCAGGATGAACGCCTCGGGGCCGTACCACTCCATGCGGCGGATCACGATGCGATCGCTCATGACGTAGGCGAACAGCTCCAGCGCACCGACGCGCACCATCTCCGAGGCGTACCACGCGCCACGGGGTCGTAGCCCACGAAGAACGACAGCGGCTGCCCGGCGCTGGTCGTGACCATCATGAACCAGCGGCCGTTGCGCTGGAACAGGTGCGGCGACTCATTGAGCACGTTGAACGAGTTCGAACGGTGCGTGGCCCACAGCGGCTGGAGGTCCTGCCACTGCGTGAGCCCCTGCCCCGTGGAACGGGCCACACCCACGAGCGTCGAGGCCGTGTCGCTGGCCGGCGAGGCCGTGTAGTACATGAGCCAACGACCGGGCGCGGCCGGATCGCGCATCACGAACGGGTCGCGACACGCCATGAGCGGTTCGAGCGGATCCCACCACCCCCAGGACGTCTGTGACAGGTCGAACACCGGCCCCGTACCGACGCGGTTCCACGTCATGAGGTCCGACGACACGGCGAGCCCGATGCGCTGGGTCGAGGCGTACGTGCCCGGGTCCTGCGAGACGCCCGTGTAGAACATCCAGTACAGCCCACCCGACTCCACGATGTGCGGCGCCCAGACGTGCTGGTCGTCCCAACCGGACGGG
>JBEGJG010000126.1:0-11746 GCA_041184705.1 Candidatus Eiseniibacteriota bacterium | reverse complement strand
GGGCGGCGAACCGCTCGCGCACCCCGGGGTTGACCACCTGCTCGCCGCCGCCGTGGGCCGCTGGTCGCGCGTCGAGGTGGAGACGAGCGGCATCGTGCCGCCGCCGCTCACGCACGAACGCCTGCACTGGATGTGGTCCCCCAAGTTGCCGCGCGCCACCGAGGGCTGGGAGCGCACGTGGGCGCACGCGCCCGCGTTCATGGCCGACCCACGCACCACGGTGAAGGTGGTCGTGGGCGTGGGCGACGAGGACGACGCTCTGCGCCTGCTCGCCGCCCACGCGATCCCGCATACGCGCGTCATGCTGATGCCCGAGGGCATGACCGACGCCGCGTCGCGCTGCGCGAGGGCCTGCGCCTGTCCCCGCGCCTGCACGTCTGGTTGTGGGGCGCCAAGCGAGGGGTATGAGCATGGGTCCCGCACGCCACGCCATCGTGCTGCTCTCGGGCGGCCTCGATTCCACCACCGCACTCGCGTGGGCGCAGAGCGAGGGCATGACCTGCCACACGCTCGCGATCGACTACGGCCAGCGTCACCGCGTCGAACTGGACTCGGCCGCGCGCGTCGCCGCCATGCGCGGCGTCACCGATCACCGTCTCGTGCGCGTGGACCTGCGTGCGATCGGCGGCTCGGCGCTCACCGCCGACGTCGCGGTGCCCAAGGGGCGCGACGAGGCCGCCATGGCCACCGGCGTCCCGGTCACCTACGTGCCCGCGCGCAACGCCACGTTCCTCAGCATCGCGCTGGGGTTCGCCGAGACCGTGGGCGCGACCGACCTCATCGCCGGCATGAACGTGCTCGACTACTCGGGCTACCCCGACTGCCGTCCCGAGTTCGTGCGCGCGTTCGAGGCCATGGCCGCGCTCGCCACGCAGGCCGGCGTCGAGGGCGCGCGCTTCACGGTGCACACCCCGCTCATGCGACTCGACAAGGCCGGTATCATCCGGCTCGGCGTCTCGCTGGGGGTGGACTACTCGATCACCCACTCGTGCTACGACCCCACGCCCGACGGCCTCGCCTGCGGCGCGTGCGACAGCTGCACCCTGCGTGCGAAGGGCTTCCGCGAGGCCGGCGTCGCCGACCCCACGCGCTACGCCGATTCCCGCGATCGCTAGAGAGAGGACCGTCCCGTGCGTGTCGAGCTGGTGAAGGAGTTCCGTTTCGAGTCGGCGCATCGTCTGCCCATGGTGCCTCCCGAGCACAAGTGCCATCGCATGCACGGTCACTCGTACCGCGTCGAGGTGTGCGCCGCGGGCGAGGTGGACCCGCGCATGGGCTGGCTCGTGGACTTCGGTGAGGTCTCGGCGCGCGTCGAACCGGTCCTCAAACAGGAACTCGACCACCGTGTGCTCAACGACATCCCGGGGCTCGAGAACCCGACCGCCGAGCACCTCGCGCACTGGCTGTGGAACCGCCTGCGCCCCCTCGTCCCGCACATGGTGTCGATCACCGTGCACGAGACCACGACCTCGCGCGTGACCTACCGCGGCGAGTGACGCCGCCCTCCCGGCGGCGGACCGGACGGGCGATATGCCCGACCAGGCTTCCAAGTCGCTGCCACCGCTCGCGGTCGCATTCGAACCCTTCAAGCGGACCCTTACTTGGCACCTCGGGCGGTCGCCATTTCCGACCCACTTACACGGGGGTGCCGCTCAAGCCCGGCCACCCGCAGCCGAAATTGGGGTTGGCCCCCATGGGCCGGAAGGAGCCGTCATGAAGCCGCAGCGCATCCTCGTCACCGGGGCCACGGGCTACATCGGTAGCGCCGTCGCCGAACGACTCGTCCGTCGAGGCCACCAGGTCTTCGGCCTCACGCGCGAGCCGGACAACACGCGCACCCTCGCCGACATGGGCGTCACGCCCGTGGTCGGGGACCTCGGCGTGCCCGGTGGGACGTGGCGCGGCATCCTGCAGAACTGCGACGCCGCGGTGCACACCGCGTTCGACGCGCAGAACGGCGCCGCCGACGTGGACCTGTGCGCGCTCGACGCGCTGCGCACCGCGGCGCTCGACGGCCGCATGCGGAAGGTGCTCTACACGAGCGGCATCTGGGTGCACGGTCGCGGCGACCACGGTCGCGCCGACGAGAACACCCCGATCGCCCCGCTGCCGGTGGTGCAGTGGCGCGCGGTGCACGAGGAGATCGTGCTCGACCTCACCGACCACGAGGTCGGCGTGGTCATCCTGCGACCCGGCATGGTCTACGGCGAGCAGCGCGGCATCCTGGGCGGCTGGTTCGCCGAGGCGCACGAGCATCACACCGTGACCTACCCGGGCGACGGCACCCAGCACTGGAACCTCGTGCATCGCGACGATCTCGCCGACGCCTACGTGCTGGCGCTCGAGAACGGTGCGTCGGGCACGCGCTACCTCATCGCCGACGAGGCGCCGCACACGGTGCGCCAGATGGCCGAGGCGGTCGCCACCACCACGGGCTCGCGCGCGGTGTCGTGGCCGGCCGAGGAGCTCATCCGCTCGCATGGCGGTTACGGCGAGGCGCTGCTCAACGACCTCACCGTCTCGACCGCCAAGGCCCGTCGCGAGTTGGGATGGTCGCCGAAGCACCCGTCTTTCGTGGCCGAGGTCGAGACGTTGTGGCGCGACTGGCAGGGCGCGCGCGTCGCCACCGTGCGCTGATCCCCGCCGTACCGCACACGGCCGCATCCCTTCGTGGGGATGCGGCCGTTCGCATGCACGGGTGGCGCGCTGCACAGGGCATGCGTACCCTCGCGCGATGCTCCCGGCCTCGTGGTCCCCTCGTGCGCGCCGACTCGCGCTCGTCATCGTGCTCGCGCTCGTCGTGGTCGCGCTCGCCCTGCCGCCGCTGCTCGCGCCGTGGATCGGTCAGCGCCTGCGCGCGGAAGCCGCGGCACGCGGGTTCGAGGCGCGCTGGGGATCGCTGTCGTTCGCATGGCCCGCGCACCTCGAGCTGCGCGACCTCGCCGTGACGCGCCCCGACGGCCGTGGTGCGACCGTGGCCCGCGTGCGCGCCGATCTGGGACTGCGCGGTTTCCCGCCCCGTCCTCGTCTCGCCCGACTGGGTGCCGACGACGTCCGCATCGCGCTGCCCGCCACGCCCAGCGCGGAGGACGAGTCCCCGCTCACCGACGACCGCCCGCAACGCGGCGCACCCGCCGCGCCCCGCGTGCGCGCGGCGTCCTCGCAACTCGTCGAGGCCGCGCTGCTGCCCGCCCGCCGACTCCCCGAACTGTCGCTCACGGGCCTCGTGGTCACGCGCGGCGACTCGTCGTTCGCGCGCCTCGACGCGTTCACGCTGTCCCGCGTCCAGGGCGGCGTGCAGTTGGCGGCCACGGGTGCGTTCACGAGCGACCTGCCGGTGCCGTTCTCGATCGCCATGCAGTGGCACGCCGACGATCGCCTGCAGGGCCGCGTCGCGTTCGACGTCCCCGACCCCGCGGGGGCCACGCATCCGCTCACGATCACGGTGGACGGTGGCCTCACGCAGGACCGTCGCGCGGGACGCGTGCGCCTGGCCGACGGCACGCGCGTCGAGGTGGGCGGACTGCCCCTCGTGATGGGCGCCACGCTGGAGCGCGACGGTCCGCGATTCTCGGGTGCGATCGAGGTCGAGGGTGCGACCGCGGCGGGCGTGCAGCGTGCGCTGCCGCGTCCGGTGCTGGGCCCGCTCGCCGACCTGCCGGTGGCGGGGTCGTGGGATTGGCGAGCGAGTCTCGTGCTCGACGTGGGGCAACCCGACAGCTGTCGTTTCACCGCCGACGTGGTGCCGCACGGGCTCGCGATCACCGGCAGCGATGCGAACCTGCGGCTGGCGCGGCTCGCGGGGCCGTTCGTCGCCACGCTGCACGTGCCGCGCGGCACCGTGGTGCGCGACCTCTCGAGCGCGAACCCGCACTTCCGTTCGCTCGACCGCATCGCCCCCGAGCTGCGCGACGCCGTCGTCACCAACGAGGACGGCGGCTTCCACCGTCACCGCGGCTTCAACACCGCCGCGCTCGAAGGCGCCATGGCGGCCAACCTGCGCGCGGGCCGGTTCGAACGCGGGGCCGGCACCATCACCATGCAGCTCGCGCGCAACCTGTTCCTGGGCCATCGCCGCACGCTGTCGCGCAAGGGACAGGAGGTCGTGCTGGCGTGGGTGATCGAGCACCTCACCCCGCTCTCCAAGGACCGCCTGCTCGAGATCTACCTCAACGTCATCGAGTGGGGCCCGGGTGTTCACGGGGCCGACGAAGGCGCGCGGTTCTACTTCGACAAGGACGCGGACGACCTGACGCTCGACGAGGCGTTGTTCATGACCGTCGTGGTGCCGAGCCCGTCGCGCTGGAGAAGCCGCCTCGCCGCCGACGGCACGCTGCGGCCGTGGGCCCGTGCGCAGATGGCGTTCATCGCCCGAAAGATGGCCGAGCGCGGCGTGCTCGACCCGGCTCGCGTCCCGGCGGCGGATTCGCTGCGCGTCATCCTGCGCGGCGAGGCCGCACGGGCCTTCGCGCCACCCGCCGACAGCACCGTCACAGGCCTCGCGGACCCGCTCTGAGCGCGGGCCGCACCACAGCGGGGCCCCTGCTACACTCGGGGGCCGCATGACCACCCGCCGACCGACCGTCCTGCCGTGCGAGTTCCACGTCTCGCGCGAGGCCCGTGACCGCTGCGCCTTCGACGAGACGCTGTTCGCCTCGTCGGGTCGCGTCGTGCTCGCGCGCCCCGCCGCCGCGCACCGCTTCGCGGGCGCGCTGGATCGCGCGCGAGGCGGAGCCCCGCGGGCCTCGGCCGCCGAGTTGTTCGCGCTCGGGCTGCTCGACGAGGCCGCGCATCTCGCGATCGCGCACTGGCGGACGCACCGCGACCCGAACGGTCTCACCGACGCGCTCGCGCACCTCGAGGGTTCGTTCGGACGGACGGCGGTGGACCGCCTGCTGCTCGCGTTCGCCGATCGCTTCCCGACCGTCGCGGTCTATCGCGGGGAACGCACCGCCGCCGAGTGGCTCACGGATTCCAGCGACGGTCGCTCGCACCGCGAGGTGGCGCTCGAGGAGTGGTTGCTCCTCTCGCTCACCAACTCCAACCCCGCCGCGACCGCGTACCGCGACCTGTTCGACGACTCCGCGCTCTCGCTCGGCACCGTGGCGCGCGCCGCCACGACCGAGCTCGCGCGCTTCCTCGACGGCCGTCCCGGCGTGGGACCCGGCGGCGAACCGCTGCTCGACTTCCTGCGCGCACCCATGCGCGCGGCCCCGCACTCCCTGGTCGCACAGCTCGAGTGGGTGCAACAGGAGTGGGGCTGGCTGGTGGGCGACCTCGTGGAGCGCATGCGGCTCGCGTTCGACCTGCGTCGCGAGGAGGAACGCTGGTTGGCCTCCCGCCACGGCACCGCCGGCGCACACGACGGCCCCGAGGCCCACGTGCCCGACTACTCGGGAGCCGACGAGGAGACCGAGCGTTTCAGCGACGACGCCGACTGGATGCCGCGCACCGTGATGATCGCCAAGAGCACGCTGGTGTGGCTCGACCAGCTCTCGCGCCACCATGGACGCCCCATCACGCGACTCGATCAGGTGCCCGACAGCGAGCTCGACCGCATGGCGGCGTTCGGCATCACCGCGCTCTGGCTCATCGGCGTCTGGGAGCGCAGCCGCGCCTCGGCCCGCATCAAGCAGCACGCCGGCAACCCCGACGCCGCGCCGTCGGCCTATGCGGTGCACGACTACGTCATCGCGCACGAGCTGGGCGGCGAGGACGCGTGGTACGACCTGAGCGAGCGCGCCGGGCAGCGCGGCATCCGGCTGGCGAGCGACATGGTGCCCAACCACATGGGGATCGACTCGCGCTGGATGATCGAGCACCCCGACCGGTTCCTGCAGCGCCGGGACTGTCCTTACCCTGCGTACACGTTCGACGGCCCCGAGTTGTCCGACGACGAGCGCGTCTCGGTGCGCATCGAGGACCACTACTGGGATCGCAGCGACGCGGCCGTCGTGTTCCGACGCGTGGACCGTCACACCGGCGACACGCGCTACGTCTACCACGGCAACGACGGCACCAGCATCCCGTGGAACGACACCGCGCAGCTCGACTACCTCAACCCGGCCGCGCGCGAAGCGGTCATGCAGGCCATCCTCGCGGTCGCGCGGCGCTTCCCCATCATCCGCTTCGACGCCGCCATGACGCTCGCGAAGCGCCACATCCAGCGGCTCTGGTTCCCCGAACCCGGCCACGGCGGCGCGATCGCGTCGCGGGCCGGCCTGGGCGTGACGCGCGCCGAGCTCGACCGACTGCTGCCGAACGAGTTCTGGCGCGAGGTCGTGGACCGCGTCGCCGTGGAGGCCCCCGGCACGCTGCTGCTCGCTGAGGCGTTCTGGATGATGGAGGGGTACTTCGTTCGCACGCTCGGCATGCACCGCGTTTACAACAGCGCGTTCATGGTGATGCTGCGCGACGAGCGCAACGCCGACTACCGGCGCGTGCTGCGCGACACGCTCGAGTTCGACCCCGACATCCTGCAGCGCTGGGTGAACTTCCTGAACAACCCCGACGAGCGCACCGCGGTGGACCAGTTCGGGCGAGCCGAGAAGTACTTCGGCGTCTGCACGCTCATGGCCACCATGCCCCTACGGCATGGAGTTCCGGCGCGCGCTGCGCGACGAACCCGTGGACGAGGGCCTCGAGCGCGAGCACTGGCGACGCATCATGCCGCTGCTCCACCGCCGACGCATGTTCGCGGGCGCGCGCGAGTTCCGGCTCTACGACTTCCGCGACGCGAGCGGGCACGTGCACGAGGACGTGTTCGCGTACTCCAACCGCGACGCGAGCGGTGCCGCGCTGGTGCTCTATCACAACCGCTACGCCGAGGTGAGCGGCCGCGTTCGCGACTCGGTGGCGTTCGCCGAGAAGCACGCCGACGGCTCGCGACCGCTGCGTCGTGCCACGTTGCTCGAAGGCCTCGGCCTCGCGCACCTGCCGGGCGACGCGTTCGTGCGTGCGCGCGATCTCGTCTCGGGCGAGGAGCACCTGTGGCGCGTCTCGCATCTGCGCGACGCCGGCCTGCCCGTCACGCTGGGTGCGTTCGCCTCGCGTGTGCTGCTCGACTGGTGCGAGGTCGCACGCGACGGACGCCCGTGGGACGTGCTCTGCGACCGACTCGGCGGCCGCGGCGTACCCGACCTGGAGTCGGCGCTCTGGGACCTCGCGGTGGAACCGGTGCATCGCGAGTTGGGTACGTGGCTCGCGCAGCCGATCGAGGCCGCGAGCGCGACCTGGCGCGATGCGGGTGCGCGCGCACTCGAGCGCGTGCTGCGCGACGCCACGCGACTGCTCACGCGCCCCGCGCCCGACCCGGCCGCTCCCGATGCACTGCGGGCGCGACTCGCCGAACCGACCGTGCCCGTGACCACGCCCGCCGAAGCGGCGGCCGAGGCCGCGTGGGCGTTCGTCGCGGCCGCAGGCGCGGCCTACGACCGCTCGGGTCCGCTGGGTGCGCTACGCCTCTACGACGATCTGCGGTTGCGTTCGGTGATCGCGGCCGGCGCGCGCGCGCACGGGGCCGAGACCGAGTACGCGTGGCGACTCGCGGCGCGCGTGCGGGCGCGACTCGCGCACGACAGGGCGACGAGCGATCCCGAACGGTGGGCGGCGTTCCTCGCCGACCCCGACGCGCGCTGGGCGTCGGGCCTCGACGCCGACGCCACGCCCGCCGAGGCCCCGGCGTGGCTCACCGCGCCCGCGCCCGCGAAGGCCACCGGGCGCGACGCCGCCGCGCCTAGCGCTTCACGATCTCGCCGTCGTCCGTGAGGTCGAAGCGCGAGGCCTGAGGCTCCCGCGGGAGCCCTGGCATGCGCATGATCTCGCCCGTGATCGGCACCACGAACCCGGCCCCGGCCGCGAGCTGGATCTCGCGCACCGTGATCGTGAACCCGGTCGGACGACCGAAGCGCGCCGGATCGTCGGACAAGCCATGCACACCGGCAGCTTGCCGAAGCCCAGCTTCTCGAGCTGGTCGCGGTCGCGGCGACCCTTGGCCGTGTACTCCACGCCGTCGGCGCCGTACATGCGGGTGGCGATGGCGTGGATCTTGTCCTCGAGGCTCGCGTCCCAGTCGTAGAGCGGCTTGAACCCGGGCGTGCTGCGGGCCACGAGGTCGCGCACGACCTCGGCCAGCTCGACGCAGCCCGCGCCGCCCTCGCCGAAGCCCTTGTGCGGGACCGCGGTCACGCCGAGCTTCGCGCAGTGCTCGCGCAGCGCGGCCAGCTCCTCGGGGGAATCGGTCGGGAAGTGGTTGATCGCGACCACGGCCGGCTGACCGAATTGCGCGATGTTCTCGAGGTGCTTCTCCATGTTGCCGAAGCCGCGCTTCATGGCCTCGACGTCGGTGCGGTTGACGTCGGCCACCTTGACGCCGCCGTGCATCTTGAGCGCGCGGATGGTGACGACGAGCACCGTGCAGGCCGGCGCGAGTCCGCCATAGCGGCAGTTGATGTCGAAGAACTTCTCGGCGCCCAGCTCGAACGCGAACCCGGCCTCGGTCACGACGATGTCGGCGTACGCGAGCGCGGCCTTCGTGGCCACGATGCTGTTGGTGCCGTGCGCGATGTTCGCGAACGGACCGCCGTGCAGCACGGCGGGCACCCCTTCGGTGGTCTGCACCAGATTGGGCTTGGTCGCATCGCGCAGCAGCGTCGCCATGGCTCCCACCGCGCCGAGGTCGCCCGCCGTCACCGGCGTGCCGTCGGTGCGGTAGCCCACCACGATGCGCGCGAGGCGCGCCTTGAGATCGGGGATGTCGGCGGCCAGACAGAGCACCGCCATGACCTCGCTCGCCGCCGTGATGTCGAACCCGGTCTCGCGCGGGACCCCCTCGGTCGCGCCACCCAGCCCGACCACGATGTCGCGCAGCGAGCGGTCGTTCATGTCGATCACGCGCTTCCAGCGCGTGCGGCGCGGATCGAGTCCCGCGGCGGTGCCGAAGTGCAGTCCGTTGTCCACGAGCGCGGCGAGCAGGTTGTGCGCGCTCGAGACGGCGTGGAAGTCGCCGTTGAAGTGCAGGTTGATGTCGTCCACCGGCAGGACCTCGGAGGCCCCACCGCCCGCACCGCCGCCCTTGACGCCGAACGTCGGGCCCAGACTGGGCTCGCGCAGCGCGACCGCGGCGTTCACCCCGATGCGCGACAGACCCTGCGCCAGACCGATGCTGGTCGTGGTCTTGCCCTCGCCCGCCGGGGTCGGGGTGATGGCCGAGACGAGCACGAGCTTGCCCTTGGCGGGCCGGCCCATGAACGCCTCGTGGGAGATCTTCGCCTTCCAGTGACCGTAGGGTTCGAGATGCGCGGGGTCGAGCCCCAGCGCGCGCGCGACGTCGTTGATGGGTCTCATGGGAGCCGACGATAGGACGGACCCCGAGCCGGTGTCGAACCACACGAACCGGTCCGATGGTGGGGGACCGCCCGCACCGCGGAACGGGGGTCCGGCGCCCCCCGCGTTCCGGCCCCCCGAACCCGGGACTTCAGTCGGGGGGGCGCATGGCCGATGACCTTGGGGACGGTTTCCCTTCCCCTGACCAGCGCGGGTCGCACCCCGCGCGAGGTGACGCATTGGACGCACCGCTCCCCAACCGACCCTGGACCGACACGGGCGAGGACGCCACGCTGCTCACCGCAGCGCGCATGGGCGACCTCGACGCCTGGCTGCGGCTGGTGCGCACGCACCGGACCGCGCTGTGGCGCGCCTGCATGGCGATCACCCGGCAGCGGGGCGATGCGGAGATCCTGTTCCAGGAGACGCTCGCGCAGGCGACGCGCGACCTCGCGGAAGCCCCGAGCGACGCCCCGGTGCTGCCGTGGCTGGTCGCGATCGCGCGCCGGCTCGACACCTCGCGCACGCGCGGCCGCGGCATGCGTCCCACCGTGGGTGTGCGCAGGCCGAACGGTGAGGACTGGCTGGCGGGGGCGCGCGGTGCGCACTGGGTGGACGACGAGAAGCATGCGCTCCACGCCTACGCGCTGCTGCAGTCCGACGACCAGTTCCTGCTCGCGCTCCGCCTGTTCGAGCGCCTGTCGTACGCCGAGATCGCGCAGGTCACCGGCATCCCGGTGCCGCGCGTGCTCTACCGTCTCGCGCTCGCGCGCGACTACGTGCAGCCGACGAGCGACGAGGGGCGTGCGGCATGATCCACCTCACCGTGCAGCAGCTCTCGGCCTCGCTCGACGGTGCGCTGCGCGGCCCGTCGCTCGACCTCGTGACGCGCCATCTCGCGGGGTGTCACCGCTGTCGTGACCGTCAGGCGCGACTCGCGCGCACCGACGACGCGCTGCGCCGCCTGCTCGCGGTCGCGACCGACGAGACGTTCCTCGACGACCTCGGCGCGCGCAGCGAGGCGTGGATCACCGCCATCGCGCACGGCCTGCCCGAGCCGCGTCCGCACGCATCGGTCCCGCTCTCGCACGAGGAGGGTGCGGGCGAGTTGCCGCCCAAGCGCATGCTCCCCGGCGAGACGCCCGCGGTCGTGGACCCGGTCGCAGCCGCCGGCTGGGGTCGCATCGGCGTGCGTCCCACCGTGCCCACCACCGCACCCGCGTCCGACGCGGACGCCGCTCAGCGCGCGCTCGAGGAGAGCGAGCGCATGGCGTTCGGCACCGAGCCGCCGGTGGAGGATTCGCCGTCGGACCTCACCGCGTGGTTGCGCGAACAGGCGCGGCGCGCGGCCGAGGCCGGCTCGTCGCAGCCCGAGCCGACGCCCGAGGCGATCCCCTACCGACCGCTCACCGCCGACCTCGTGCAGCCGCTCCACTCCTCGCCGGATCCCGCGCCGACGACGCCCCGCGCACCGGTCGAGACGACGCCGCACTTCGCCGTACCCGAGGAGCACCATCCGTTCGCCCCGCCCGCGTGGCGCACGCCGGTCGAGCACGAGCCCGTGTCGCACGAGGCCGCCTGGGTGGAACCCGTCGCCCACGAGACGCCCGCATCGAACGAGCCCCTGTGGGTGGAGCCCGTCGCGCCCGAATCGAACGGGGCCGACCGGGTGCAGCCCACCGCGCCCGAGCCCGCGTGGTCCGAACCCGCGACGCACGCGTCCGACGTCGTGCCGCACACGACACCGGCGCCGACCGATCCGATCGCCGACACGAACGAGTGGCCCGAGCCGATCGCCGACATCGTCACCGCGCCCATCGAGGCGTCCTCGCTCACCGAGGTGGTGCCGCCGCGCGCGCGCTACGTCACGATGCCCGGCGCGACGACGACGCCCACGCCTGCGCGGACCGCTCCCGCTCGCCGCCCCACCAAGGCCTCGGTCGCGGCACTGGTGGTGGTCGGTGTGCTCATGGTGGCCATGACCGTACTGTGGGTGCTGCCGCCGGATCGCGTCGGCATCGCCGGTTGGGGTGCGCCGCGCGAGGACTCCACCACGCACACCACGCCACCCACGAGTCGCGAGGGCACCGCACCGGCGGCCGTTCCCTCACCTGTCGAGGAGGTCGTGACGCCCGACGCGCCGCGCCTGCCCGACACGCCCGAGACGCCGGCTGCGACCCCGACACCGACCGCGCGCTGGTACTCGGTGTGTGGCGTGGTCTCGGCACCCGACGGTTCGCCGATCGCCGACGCCCGGCTCACCGTGGAGTCCATCGGACTCACGCTGCACACCGACGCGCAGGGGCACTTCTGCCTCTCGGCTCCCGAGGGCGCGCAGATGGTGCACGTCGAGGCCCGCGGCTACGAGGGCGCGCATGAGCGCGTGCGCGTCTCGCGCACCTCGCCCGCGCTCCGCGTCTCG
>JBEGJG010000125.1:0-6403 GCA_041184705.1 Candidatus Eiseniibacteriota bacterium | reverse complement strand
GGCGAGACCCGGCGCTGGGTGACCGCGCCAACCTCCACCCGTGCACAGGGTTGGGAGCTCGGATGTGCCCGGTTCGCCCGCACCGAGGGGATCGAGTACGCCCGCGGCAGCGTGTACTTCTGCTGCACCGACGGCGGGCCGCGACAGCTCGGGCAGGTGTTCCGTCTCGACCTGCGTAAGCAGTTGCTGTCGTTGGTGGTGGAGCCCGAGGACGACGCCGTGCTCGACGGCCCCGACAACCTCTGTCTGGCCCCGAACGGCGACCTCGTCGTGTGCGAGGACAACCTGTCCCGCCGGGAGAACTTCGTGGTCGGGGTGACGCCCGACGGCCGGTGCTACCGGATCGGCCGGAACGCCCACCCGTCCCGCCGGGAGATCGCCGGCGCCTGCTTCTCGGCCGACGGCCGCACGCTGTTCGTGAACGTGCAGGAACCCGGGGCGACGTTCGCGATCCGCGGACCGTGGGAAAAGCGTCGCGCGTGAGAAGCGGTTCCCGCCCGCGTCAATCGCGTTCGGGATTTGTCCAGAGTTAATTTTCCGCGCCGTTACTGAACGAAATCGCCCTTGTCGCAGGTGGTGCGGAGGTGCGATAACGGCACTCCCCGAGGCGGAACGGACCTGACCGGACCGACGCGGGTCGAGAGAGACGAAGCACCTTCCCTGCGCACCATCCCGTCCCGCCGGGCCGGCCTCGTGAGTTCGAAGAGAGAGGCTGTCGCCGACGCCTTCCCGGCAGGATGCCCTTCCGCGCGCCAGGGATCCCACACCCCACATCCGTCACACCTGCGGACCAGGGAGGTCCCAAATGTCCCAGACGTTGTCCTCGGAGAAGAACACCCTCCCCAAGAACCTCGACGCCACCCCGCTCGGGATCCACGTGCCGCGCCGCTTCACCACGAAGGGCGTGGACGTGTTCGATTCGGTGAAGTGGGATCTGCGCCGCACCGTCATCTCCAACCCGGACGGCTCGACCGTCTTCGCGATGGAGAACATCGAGGTGCCGGCGTCGTGGTCGCAGCTCGCCACCGACATCGTGGTGAGCAAGTACTTCCGCAAGGCCGGCGTGCCCGGCACGCCCGGTCACGAGACCAGCGTGCGCCAGGTCGTGCGCCGTCTCGCGCACACCCTGCGCGTCTCCGGTGAGCAGCAGGGCGGCTACTTCGCCACGACCGAGGACGCCGACGCGTTCGAGGCCGAGCTCTCGTACATGCTGGTGCACCAGATCGGCGCCTTCAATTCGCCGGTGTGGTTCAACTGCGGCCTGTACCACGAGTACGGCATCCAGGGCTCGGGCGGCAGCTTCGCGGTGAACCTCGAGACGAACACGGTCGAGATGACCACGGACTCGTACTCGCGTCCGCAGGTCTCGGCGTGCTTCATCCAGTCGGTCACCGACGACCTCATGTCCATCTTCGAGCTCGTCAAGAACGAGGCACGCGTCTTCAAGTACGGCTCGGGCACGGGCACGAACTTCTCGAAGCTGCGCGGGCGCATGGAGAAGCTCTCGGGCGGCGGCACGTCGTCGGGCCTCATGAGCTTCCTCGAGGTGCTCGATCGCGGCGCCGGCGCCACCAAGTCGGGCGGCACCACGCGGCGCGCGGCCAAGATGGTCGTGCTCGACATGGACCACCCCGAGATCGTGGACTTCGTGCAGTGGAAGGTGCGCGAGGAGCGCAAGGTCGCCGCACTCGTCGCGGCCGGCTACTCGTCGGACTTCAACGGCGAGGCCTACGCCACCGTCGCGGGCCAGAACTCGAACAACTCGGTGCGCGTGCCCGACTCCTTCATGGAGGCCGTCGAGAAGGACGGTCCGTGGCAGACGCGCTTCCGCACCACGGGCGAGGTGTACCAGACGATGCCGGCGCGCAAGCTGTGGCGCGACATCGCCGACGCCGCGTGGGCGTGCGCCGACCCGGGCCTGCAGTACGACGACACCATCCAGAAGTGGCACACCTGCAAGGCCACCGATCGCATCAACGCCACGAACCCGTGCAGTGAGTTCGTGTTCCTCGACGACACGGCCTGCAACCTGGCGTCCATCAACCTCATGAAGATGCGTCGCGAGGACGGCTCGTTCGACATCGAGAGCTACCGTCACGCGAACCGCGTGTTCTTCCTGGCGCAGGAGATCGCGGTGTCGTTCGCGTCGTACCCGACCGAGCGCATCGCCCGGAACTCCGAGGACTACCGTCCGCTGGGTCTCGGCTACGCCAACCTCGGCACGCTGCTCATGGTCGAGGGCCTGCCCTACGACAGCGACACCGCTCGCAGCTACGCCGCCGCCATCACCTCCATGATGACCGGTGAGGCGTACGCGCTGTCCGCCGAGATGGCGGCCAGCAAGGGTGCGTTCGCGGGCTACGAGAAGAACCGCGACAGCATGCTCGGCGTCATGAAGCTGCACCGCGACGCCGCGCGCGCCATCGACCCGACGATCGCGCCGCGCGACATGCGCTCCGCGGCCATCGAGGCGTGGGACCGCGCGGTCGCGTTCGGCGGCCTGCACGGCTACCGCAACGCGCAGGCCACGGTGCTCGCGCCCACGGGCACGATCGGTCTGCTCATGGACTGCGACACGACCGGCGTCGAGCCCGACTTCGCGCTCGTGAAGTTCAAGAAGCTCGCCGGCGGCGGCTACTTCAAGATCGTGAACCAGTCGGTGCCGCTCGCGCTCCAGCGCCTCGGCTACGACGCGCCCGAGATCGACCGCATCATCCGGTTCGCGATCGGGCACGGCACGCTCAAGGGCGCGCCGCACATCAACGACTCGGTCCTGCTCCACAAGGGCTTCACCGAGGCCGAGCTCGAGATGTTCGAGAAGGTGCTCCCGAACGTGCTCGACATCCGTCAGGCGTTCGGCCGCGGCCTCATCGGCGACGACGCGCTGACCCGCCTCGGCGTGAGCATGGCCGAGCGCGAGAAGCCGGGCTTCAACGTGCTGCCGTTCCTGGGCTTCACGGACCCGCAGATCGAGGAGGCCAACCTCTACGTGTGCGGCACGCAGACGGTCGAGGGCGCCCCGGGCCTCAAGCCCGAGCACCTGCCGGTGTTCGACTGCGCGAACCGTTGCGGCCCGCACAGCACGCGCTTCATCCGCCCCATGGGCCACGTCCGCATGATGGGCGCGGTGCAGCCGTTCATCTCGGGCGCGATCAGCAAGACGGTCAACCTCCCGAACGAGGCGTCGGTGGACGACGTCCAGGGCATCTACCACGAGTCGTGGAAGCTCGGCCTGAAGGCCGTGGCCCTGTACCGCGACGGCTGCAAGCTGTCGCAGCCGCTGGCCACCGCCACCAAGAAGAAGAAGGAGAAGGAGGAGACCGCCACCGAGCCCGCCGGGCCGGCGAAGCTGCACCGCCGCCGCCTGCCGCGTCGCCGCCACGGCTTCACGCAGGAGGCGCGCATCGCCGGGCACAAGGTGTTCCTCCGCACCGGCGAGTACGAGGACGGCAAGCTGGGCGAGATCTTCATCGACATGCACAAGGAGGGCGCGGCGTTCCGTAGCATGATGAACTGCTTCGCCATCGCCGTGAGCATGGGCCTGCAGTACGGCGTGCCGCTCGAGGACCTCGTGGACCAGTTCTGCTTCACGCGCTTCGAGCCGCACGGGCGCGTCGAGGGACACGACAACATCAAGGTGTCCACCAGCGTGATCGACTACGTGTTCCGCGTGCTCGGCTACGAGTACCTGGATCGCACGGACCTCGCGCACGTCATCGACGAGGCTCCGGCCGGGCATCTGGTGCGCCGCCCGCACGCCACCGACGTGGCGGTGGGCAAGGAGCACCGCACGGCTCCGGTCGCCGCGGCCAGCAGCGTGGCCCCGGTGAAGCCGGCGGTCGTGATGTCGCGTGTCACCGAGACCGACGATGCGGGGATGAGCAGCGTGACCGCGCAGAACAAGAAGCTGCTCGGCGACGCTCCGGCCTGCGACACCTGTGGCCACATCACGGTCCGCAACGGCACCTGCTACAAGTGCCTCAACTGCGGCAACTCGATGGGCTGCTCGTGACGCCACGGGCCTGAACCCGTAGACACGGACGGCCGGTCCCCTTCGCGGGGACCGGCCGTTCCGCTTCCCCCACGCACCCGCGTCAGGCCGGCACGGCCTCGCGCACCGCAGCACCACTCGCCGCGCACTCCACCACGAACAGGTGCTCGTGGTTGCGCGCACGCCCCGGCACACCCACCTTCTCGCCCTGCAGGTTGTGGATGCCGAGTCGGTGCCCGATGTAACGCGGGTGCTCCACGGCGACCTCGTGCACGCGCCCGCGTTCGCCCAGCAGGCGGCGCAGTTCGGGCAGCGCGAGGAAGCCCTCGTCGTTGAACGACACCACGATCCGCGACGCACGCACGCTCGCCACCAGCTCGGCGAACGCCGCCGTCATGGTGCCGCGCCGGTTGAACGCGCTGCCGCGCTCGCGCACGTCGGTGCGCTTGCACGCCACCCCGTAAACCTCGGGGCGATCCCAGCGCACGACCGTCTCCCACAGATGGTAGTTCCCGAGGTAGCTGTGCTGGTTGTAGGGCGGGTCCAGATAGACCACATCGGCCTCGTACCGCCGCGCGGCCTCCAGCGCATCGAGGCACGACACCGTCCCGGGACCGTCGAGCAGCTCGGGCATGCGTAGCGTGAGGGGGTTGTACGCGCGCTTGGCCCAGTCCTTCAGATAGGCCATCTGCAGGCCCACGGTGGAGTCCACGCGATCGGCGGCCTCGATGAGACTGGTGAGCGCCACCGCCTCGAGCGGCGGCTCCAAACCCATCGCGGCGATGCGGTCGCGAATGGCCTCGACCCGCGCACCGTTCTCGGGCCGCAGGAAGCGCGACCGGACGCAGTAGGTCTCGGTGAACCAGCCCGCGCGCCCCGGGATCGCGTCGAGCTCGGCGAGCAACCGCTCGGCCCTCGAGCGCCAGCGACGCGCGTCGGTGCCCACGTAGCAGCGCGCGAGCGTGCACGCGTAGGCGTTGTGGTCGTTGGCGTGCACCTGCAGGCCGGCGCGCTTGAGCGCGTGTCCTACGCGCGAGGTGCCGGAGAACAGATCGAGTGCGGTGCGAGCGCCCCCCGCGGTGATCGCCTCGACGAGGCGCGGCACCAATAGACGCTTCGAACCCAGGTACTTGATCACGAGGACCTCCTTGTCCACGGAATCGGGTCCGCACAGCCTAATTCGCATCGCCTCGGAATGCACGCGCCGCCTCGGTCCCCGTCCGCGAGCGACCGATTGCACGTCGCCCCGTCGCTCGGGCAGACTCGGATCCATGACCTCCACCACCGCAACGCCCAAGCCCGCACCCTTCCTGGACCCGTCGCGCGCCCTGCTGCTGCTGCTCGTGTTCGTGCCCCTCGCGCCGATCGCCGAGCACATGCACTGGGGTGCCCTCACCGTGTTCGCGTTCAGCGCGATCGCGATCGTGCCGCTGGCCGGACTCATGGGGGAGGCCACCGAGCAGCTCGCGTCGCGCCTCGGCGCCGGCATCGGTGGGCTCATGAACGCCACGTTCGGCAACGCCGCCGAGCTCATCATCGCGTTGGTGGCGCTGCACAAGGGGCTGTACGACGTGGTCAAGGCGTCGCTGACCGGCAGCATCATCGGCAACATCCTGCTCGTGCTCGGACTGTCGCTGTTCGCGGGTGGCTGGAAGCGCGAGCGCCAGACGTTCGACCGTTCGGCCGCGTCGGCGTCGGCCACGCTGCTGGCGCTCGCCGCGCTCGCGCTGCTGGTGCCCGCCGCGTTCCACATGGTGGCCGAGCAGGCGGTGGCCGAGCAGACGCTCACCCGAGCGCGCGAGGTGGTGCTGGAGCGCACCCTGTCGCTCGAGATCGCCATCGTGCTGTTCGTCGCGTACGTGCTGTCGCTGGTGTTCTCGCTGCGCACCCACAAGCACCTGTACGAGGGCGGCGGCGAGGCGCACGCCCACGGGCACGGCCCGGTGAACGTGAAGCGCGCCGTCATCACGCTTCTGGTCGCGACCGGTCTCATCGCGTGGATGAGCGAGGTGCTGGTGGGTGCGGTCGAGGAGGCGTCGCACGTGCTCGGGCTCACCGAGGTGTTCGTGGGCGTCATCGTGGTCGCGGTGGTGGGCAACGCCGCCGAGCACTCCACGGCCATCCTGGTGGCCATGAAGAACCAGATGGACCTCGCGCTCAACATCGCGATCGGCTCCAGCATCCAGATCGCGCTGTTCGTCGCGCCGGTGCTGGTGTTCGCTTCCTACCTCATGCCGCACGGTCCCATGGACCTGCGCTTCACGCCGTTCGAGGTGCTGGCCGTGATCGCCTCGGTCGCGGTGGTGAACCTCGTCTCGCAGGACGGCGAGTCCAACTGGCTCGAGGGGGCCTTGCTGCTGGCCGTCTACCTCGTGCTCGCGATCGCGTTCTTCTTCCTGCCGTGACCGCCGA
>JBEGJG010000124.1:0-9058 GCA_041184705.1 Candidatus Eiseniibacteriota bacterium | reverse complement strand
GGCGCGCGTTGCCCCCGTGGGTGTGGGTGCCCACGCTCTACTTCGCCCAGGGCCTGCCGTACATCCTGATCACGGTGCTGTCCGTGTTCATGTACAAGAAGCTCGGGCTGGGCAACGACCAGATCACGCTGCTCACGAACCTCGTGGGCCTGCCCTACACGTTCAAGCCGCTGTGGTCGCCGTTCGTGGACGCGCTCGGCACGCGACGTCGCTGGGTGTGGACCATGCAGATCGCCACCGGCGCCGGGTTGGCCGTGCTCGCGGCCAGCGTGGGCAGCACGCAGGGGCTCGCCATGGCGACCGCGCTGTTCGTGGTCGCGGCCGTGACCGCGGCGACGCACGACATCGCCGCCGACGGTCTGTACCTGCTGGGCCTACGCGACACCGAGCAGAAGGCGTACGTCGGCGTGCGCACGGTGTTCTTCCGGCTCGCGATGTTCGCGGGCAACGGCCCGCTCGTGGTGCTGGCCGGTCATCTCGAGAACTCGATGGGCGACGCACACCACGCCTACGCCGCGTTCTACGGGATCATGGCCGTGGTCATGGTGGCGTTCGGCCTGTGGCACCTGTTCGCCCTGCCGCACCCCGAGACCGACCGGCCCGGCAACCTGCATGGTGCGAACGAGCAGCTGCGGAACTTCGTCGGCACGTTCGGGTCGTTCTTCCGCAAGCCCGGCATCGCGGTGGGCATCGCGTTCCTGCTGCTCTACCGACTCGGCGAGGCGCTGCTGCTCGCGGTCGCCAAGCTGTTCATGCTCGACCCGGTCGAGAAGGGCGGGCTCGGGCTGACCACCGAGCAGGTCGGCGTCATCTACGGCGTCTGGGGCATCGTGGCGCTGCTGGTGGGCGGTCTGCTGGGCGGGTTCCTGACGTCGCGCGACGGCCTCAAGCGCTGGCTGTGGCCCATGATGATCGCCATCAACCTGCCCGACGTGGTGTACCTGTACCTCGCGCAGAACCAGACCGTGAGTCTCTCGGTGGTGCAGGCGTGCGTGATGATCGAGCAGGTCGGCTACGGGTTCGGGTTCACCGCGTACCTGCTGTACATGATGCAGTTGGCGCGCGGTGAGCATCAGACCGCGCACTACGCGCTGTGCACCGGGTTCATGTCGCTGGGCGTGCTGGTGCCCGGCGCCTGGAGCGGGGCCATCCAGAAGGCCGTCGGCTACGAGCAGTTCTTCCTCTGGGTGCTCGTCGCCACGCTACCGGGCATGATCGTGGGTGCGTTCCTGCGCATCGACGACCCGCCGCGGCGCGACGCCACGCCCGCCTGAGTCCTCGCAACGAACACGAGCGCCCGGTGCCCCACTCGGCACCGGGCGCTTCGTGTTGCGCGGCAACGTCAGGCGTCGCGGCGGGCGTCGAACTCGCGACGGGCGGCAGGGCGCGGCGCGGTCGGGTACGGCGCGCGCACGTGGAAGATGGCGGTGAGCACCGGGATGAACGCCTCGCGGATGCGCGCCAGCTCCTGCAGCGTGATGCCGGTCTCGTCGAGCTGCCCGTCGCGCACGCGCTCGTCGATGATGCGCTGCACGAGGCCGCGGATGCGGCTCGGCGTGGGCTCGGCCAGTGACCTCGAGGCACCCTCGACGCCATCGGCGAGCATGAGGATGGCGGTCTCCTTGGACCTCGGCTTGGGGCCCGGGTAGCTGTAGTCCTCGCGGCGCGCGATGGGGTCGCCCTCGAGCGCCTTGTGGAAGAAGAACGCCATCACCATGGTGCCGTGGTGCTCGGGGATCGCGGCCTGCACCGCGCGCGGCAAGCGCTCCTTGCGCGCGAACTCCAACCCTTCGGCGATGTGCGACTTCACCACCAGCGCGCTCATCGAGGGCGTGAGCTTCTCGTGGCGCGAGCGCGTGGAGGCCGGCTCGTTCTCGGCGTAGTACTCGGGCTTCGCGAGCTTGCCGATGTCGTGGTAGTAGGCCTGCACGCGCGTGAGCAGCGAGTTGGCGCCGATGGACTCGGCGGCCGCTTCGGCGAGCGAGCCCACGACCATGCTGTGGTGGTAGGTGCCCGGGGCCTCGAGCTGCATGCGGCGAAGCAGCGGACGATTGAGGTCGGACAGCTCGAGCAGCGTGATGTCGCTGGTCAGGCGGAACAGCTGCTCGACGAGCGGCAGCAAGCCGAACGCCACCACGGTGGCGAACAGCGCCGAGGCCAGCCCCCACAGCGCGTCGGTGATCATGCCCTGCACGGGCGTGCTGCGCGCCAGGTCCCACGCCAGGATGGCGGCCAGGTTGGCGACCGCGATGGCGAAGAACGCGCGACCGAAGTGCCAGCGGTGGCGCAGGCGCTGCACCGAGTACACCGCGGTGACGCCACCCATCATGGCCACGGCGACGAACGGCGCGCGCAGCTCGGCGATCGCCATGACGAGCACCGACAGCATGAGCGTGAACACCAGCGCGGGCCGCTTCTCCATGAGCGAGGCCACGACCAGCGGTGCGAGCGCCAGCGGTACGGCGAACTCCGACAGCCCCGCGAAGCTCACCATGCCCACGACCGAGCCCAGCACGATCAGCGTGAGCACGCTGAACATGGCGAGCATGCCGTTGTCCTGGAACACCCACGGCAGTTCCATGCGCAGGTAGGTGGCGAACGCGGCGATGAACAGCAGCATGAGCAGCATGCGTGCGATCGGCGGGTACAGGTACTCGCTCTGCGTGCGGCGCGCGGCCTCGAGGTTGCGCAGCGAGCGCAGCTTGAGCACCACGTCGCGCGTGACGCGCTCGTTGGCGTCCACGATGAGCTCGTCCTTCTTGACCATGCCCACCATGTCGGGCACCGCGCCCTTGGCGTTCGACCGCCGCCACTCGGTCTCGGCGCGGTCGTACGACACGGTCGCGACCAGGAACGGCGCGGCGAGCGCCTGCGCCAGCGTGATCGCGCGCGCGTCAACACCGAACGAGGCGCGAGCGCGCACGGCGAGGCGGTCCATGGCCTCGCGGCGGTCGAGGAACCGCGACGCGGACACCACCGACTCGGCCTCGGCCTCGCGCAGCGTGACGTTGCGGTAGCCCAGGATGAGCCCACCGCGCTTCTCGGCCACCACGCCGGTCTCGAGCACCTCGGGCAACCAGCCGCCCATCTCGCCCAGCACGCGGCGCGCGCGGCCCGGGGCCGAGAGCGCCTCGACGGCGGCGGCGTCGAGCGGCACGCCGAGCAGCTTGATCTTCTCGGAGCGCTCGCGCGGCCCCACGTCGGGGTCGGACACCACCGCGAGCGCGCGCTCCTGGAACGCCGACCAGCGTTCGATGGACTGCGTGCGCGCGCGCAGGTCGAGCACGAACACCGGCGGCACGCCGAGCGCGGCCTCCTCCTGCTCGCGCCGCAGCGTGGCCTCGTCCTTCTGGATGCGGAAGTCCACCGGCGCGACCACGCGCTCGCGCGCGATCTCGCCCTCGTGGTAGCGCAGACGGTCGAACGCGCCGGGCCCGGTGGGCAGCACCGCCGCGACGGCGAGCAGCAGCACCACCAACCCCACGCGCGCGGCGTGGTACGCCCAGCGCACGGTGCGCGCGCGGTCGGGCAGCGCGGGCACGGCGACCGGCAGGTCGTCGCTACTCACGCGGGATCCCCCGTGGCACCCGGGTCGCGCCGCACCTCGCCGGCCTCATCGGGCAGCAGTGGTGCGGCCATGCGCTTGGCCTCCTCGCGGATCTCGGTCTCGAGCTTGGGCGCGAGCGGATCGAGCGACGCCCCCACGCCGTCGTCGATCTTGTGCTCGACGCGGGCGTGGTAGATGTCGAACGCGTGGATGATCTCCTTCACGAGGCGGTGGCGCACCACGTCCTCGGGATGGAAGTACACGAACTTGATGTCGGGCACGTGGCCCAGGATGGACTGGATGCGCACGAGGCCCGACTGCTCGGGCGTGCGCAGGTCGATCTGCGTGAGGTCACCGGTGATGACCGCGCGCGAGTTCAGACCCAGTCGCGTCAGGAACATCTTCATCTGGCGCACGGTGGTGTTCTGCGCCTCGTCCAGGATGACGAACGCGTTCGACAGCGTGCGGCCGCGCATGAACGCCAGCGGCGCGATCTCGATCACGCCCATCTCGAGGAAGCGACGCATCTTGTCGTACGACATGAGGTCGGCGAGCGCGTCGTACATGGGGCGCAGGTACGGATCGACCTTCTCCTGCATGTCGCCGGGCAGGAAGCCCAGCGACTCGCCGGCCTCGACCGCGGGCCGCACCAGGATGATGCGGTCCACGCGCTTGGCGCGCAGCGCGGCCACGGCCGCGGCGACCGCGAGGTAGGTCTTGCCCGTACCGGCGGGCCCGATGCCGAAGACGACCTCGTTCTGCTCGAGCGCCTTGAGGTACATGGCCTGCGTGGGCGTGCGCGGACGCACCGCCTTGCGATCGAACGTGTAGCCCGGCGCGCCCTCGTAGGCGTCGGCCAACCGCGCACGACCGCCCACCTCGAGCCCGGCGTCGCGCCGCACCTGACCGAGCGCGGTGGCCACGTCGGCGTCCTCGATCACGCGCCCGCGCTCGACCAACTCGACCAGTTCCTCGAGCACGCGCACGGCCGGCTTCACCTCGTGCTCCTCGCCGGCCACGCTGAGCGTGCCGTCGCGCAGCGTGATGCGCACGGGGATGACGCGCTCGATCTGACGCACGTTCGAGTCGTTGTGCCCCAGCAGGGAAATGGGGTCGAGGTGCTCGATGGGGAACTTGCGGACGATCAAGGGTGGTCCTTGTGGGATGGGGCCCCGGAACGCGCAGGACTCCCGACCGGCGCGGCCACGGGAGTGGCCCGGTCAAGAGTCCGGGGTGCGGAGGCGTGCGGAGCGGGGTGGGGTTTCAACCCGTGACTTCCTGGGTGTGCGGCGGCGCGGACCCGTGCGGCCGATGGGGCGTCGCCTGCGGCGCGCGGGAGCGCCGCGCGTGCGCCGGACGGTAGCAAGGCCCCCCCGGGGGGTCAATGCCCGGGACCGGGCCACGGAGGGGGTATCGGCCCCCGGGACCGGGGGCGTTAGCCGCCCGTAAACCGTTGTGGGATATAGCCGAAACCTAGTGCGGCGAAGATTGTTGAGGCCGCCCGTCCGAGGGGGCCCGAGCCGCCCCGCCTACTCCAGTTCGACCAGCGTGGCCCCGGCCTGCGCCATGCGCCCGACCTCGGCCGCGATCCCCTTGACCCGGCCGTCGCGCGGGGCCCGGATCATGTGCTCCATCTTCATGGCCTCGATCGCCACCAGAGGCTGGCCCTTCTCGACCGCGTCACCCACCGCCACGAGGACCTTGGTGACCACACCGGGCATGGGGGCCTCGAGCCCGCCGCCGTGCCCGCCCGCGCCGCGCCGCCGCCCGGCCGACTCGCGGTCGAGCACGAAGTCGAGGGAGCCCAGACGCACGAACCGTCGGGAGCCCGCGGCCGTGACCTCGGCGTTCGTGCCCCCGGTCTCGTCGGTGAGCCTCAGCCGACCGTCCGCGGTCGCCTCGGAGCGCACCTCGAACTCGGCGTCGTCCACGCGCACGCGCCAGTGGCCGGGCCCGAGGGAGGTCAGCTCCACCTCGCGGATGCGGTCGCCGTCACGCCACACGGTCCTCATGACTCGGTCCCTCCCAGCCGCCAGCGACCGAGCGAGGCGAACGGGTCCGGCCGACGCGCGGGAGCGGCGACCGCACCCGAAGCGTTGAGCGCGGACGCGGTGGCTTCGTGGATCGCGACCGCGGCCAGCGCCAGATCGGGTGCGGGGGCCTGCATGAGGGCCGCGAACGGCTCCAGGAACTCGCGCTCGATCCATTCCGTGTCGTAGCGCTCGCCCCCGCGCACCGCGGCGTCGCGCAGCAGCGCGCGCAGGAACGGCAGGTTGGTGACCACGCCGTGGATGCGCGTGGCGTCGAGCGCGGCCAGCAGGCGCTCCAGCGCGGCCGCGCGCGTGGGCCCGTGCGCGATCACCTTGGCCAGCATGGGGTCGTAGTGCACGGTCACCGCGTCGCCGGCGTCGAGCCCGTGGTCCACGCGCACGAACGCCCCGGCGGGCCACTGCACGCGCGAGGCGGTGCCGGCCTGCGGCAGGAAACCGCGCGCGGCGTCCTCGGCGTACACGCGCACCTCGATCGCATGGCCGTGGCGCACGATGCCGTCCTGCGCCGCGGGCAGCGTGCCGTGCGCGGCCACCTCGAGCTGCGCGCGCACCAGATCCACGCCCGTGATGAGTTCGGTGACCGGGTGCTCGACCTGCAGGCGCGTGTTCATCTCGAGGAACCACAGGCGACCGTCGGGTGCGAGCAGCATCTCGATGGTGCCCGCGCCGCGATACGACACCGCCTCGGCCAACCGCACCGCGGCCGTGGTGACCTCGGCGCGCTGCGCGTCGGTGAGCACGGGGCTCGGCGCCTCCTCGACCACCTTCTGGTGCCGACGCTGCAGCGTGCAGTCGCGCTCGAACAGGTGGATCCCCGTCGCCCAGCACCTGCACCTCGATGTGGCGCGCGTGCTCGAGCAGCTTCTCCACGTACACGCTGGGGTCGCCGAACGCCGAAGCCGCGAGACGCTGCGCGCCCTCCACAGCCTCGCGCAGTTCGGCCTCGGAGTACGCCTTGCGCATGCCCTTGCCGCCACCCCCGAGCGCCGCCTTCACGATGACGGGGTAGCCCATGGCGTTCGCGGCGCGCACCAGCGCGTCGGTGTCGGCGCCCTCGGCGCCGGGCACGATGGGCACGCCGGCCTGCTCGGCGATGCGACGCGCGGCACGCTTGTCGCCCATGTCGAGGATCTGCTGGGGCGTGGGGCCCACGAACGTCAGGCCCGCGCTCTCCACCGCTTGAGCGAACGCCGCGTTCTCGGCGAGGAACCCGAACCCCGGATGCACCGCGTCGGCGCCGCACTCGCGCGCGGCACGCACGATGGCCTCGATGTTCAGATAGCTCTCGCGCGCCTCGGCGGGCCCGATGCACACCGCCTCGTCGCACACGCGCGTGTGGCGCGCGCCGCGGTCGGCTTCGGAGAACACGGCCACCGAACGCACCCCCATCTCGTGCAGGGTGCCAGCGATGCGACAGGTGATCTCGCCGCGATTGGCGATGAGGACCTTGCGGAACATGGGGGGACCCCGGTGGGCGCGTGCGACGGGACGCGTCAGCTTACGGGCTGGGGCGCTGCGCGGGAAGCCTTCAGGACATCCAGCGCGGCTTGCGCTTCTCGAAGAAGGCCGCCAGTCCGTCGCGCGCCTCCTCGCCGCTGCGCACGCCCGCCAGCACCTCGGGCAGCCCGCGGCGGTACTCGTCCCAACCCTGATCGTGCCAGCGCACGAACAGCTGCTTCACGGCCGCCTGCGCGGCGGGCCCGCCCTTGAGCAGTTCGCCCACGCGCTCGGCGACCGCGGCGTCGAGGGATTCGGCGGGCACGACGTGATTGACGAGGCCCACCGCGTGCGCACGCGCGGCGTCGAAGCGTTCGCCGGTCAGCATGAGCTCGCGCGCGGCACGATCACCGAGGCGACGGATCACGTAGGGCGAGATCAGTCCCGGCAGGATGCCCAGGCGCACCTCGGTGAGCCCGAACTTGGCGTCGTCACTGGCCACGACCAGGTCGCACGCGCAGCAGAACCCCACGCCGCCGCCGTACACGCCACCGTGCAGGCGGCCCACGACGGGCTTGGGGAAGTCGGCGAGAGCGGCGAACACCGCGCCGAGCCGACCCGCCTCGGCGAGATTCTCGTCGTACGAGGCGGCGGCCGAGGCCTTCATGGCGCCGATGTCGGCACCCGCGCAGAACGACGGCCCGCGCCCCCCCAGCACCACCACGCGGCAACCCGCGTCGTCGCGCAGCGCGGCCAGCGCCTCGACGAGTGCGGCGCCCAGTTCGGCCGACAGCGCGTTGTGCGCCTCGGGACGGTTGAACCACACGCGCGCGACCGCGCCCTCGCGCTCGACCTCGACCAGTGCCATGCGGACCTCCGGGACGACCGACGGGAACCGAACCGCGCCAAGGTACGGGTGGTGCGGCTCGCGCGGCAACCGGGTGGCCCCGCGCACCACCCGGCGCGACCGCGCTCGCACGGGACCGCACCGGCACGGGTTGCCGGGCGGGTCGAACGGCCGCGAGCCCGCGCAACCCGGCGCCCGCGCGCTGCGTATCCTCGAGCACGTCGCACCCGGCGGGCGCGCTCGTTCGCTCGTGCCCGCCATGCTCCCTTATATAAGGAGGACCACGACCATGAGGAAGTCCGTCGCGCTCACCACGATCGCGCTCGCCCTGTCGCTCGCCACCGTCGCTCGCGCCGCGGTGCTGGAGACCGAACCGCAGGTGTTCCCGGTGGGCAAAGCGCAGCGCGTGCATCTGGAGTTCCCGGTCGGCGACCTGCGTGTGGTGCCCGGCGACGGCGACCGCGTGGAGCTGCACCTGCAGGTGCGCTGCAGCCGCGGCTCGAGCGCCGATTGCAGCGAGTTCGCGAACCGTCTGGTGCTCGAGAGCCGCGAGCGCGACGGCGTGCTTCACCTGCACCTCGACAAGTTCCCCAAGTTCCGCAACAACGGATTGTCGCTGCGCGGCGAGCTGCGCGTGCCGCGCCAGCTCGCGGTGCGGCTCGAGATGGGCGTGGGCGACCTCGACGTGACCGGGATCGAGGGCGACCTCGACGTGGACCTGGGCGTGGGCGAGGCGATGGTGACGCTGCCGAAGCGCACCACCTCGGCGGTGCACGTGAAGACCGGCGTGGGCGAGGCGACCATCGTGGGCAGCGGCACCAGCGTGCAGCGCAGCGGCGTGGTGGGCTCGTCCACCAAGTGGGTCGCCCGCGGCGGCCGCTCCAGCGTGAAGCTGGCCGTGGGTGTGGGCGAGGCCACGGTGCGACTCGACTGACCCTGTTGCGCGCACCACGGGTGAACGTCCGCCCCGGGGAGCCGAGCACGAACCGCATGAACGAATCGCCCCCGACCTGGACGGGTCGGGGGCGGTCGCGTGTCGAGGCGGGACGATCGAGCTACATGCGGAACACGCCGAAGCGCATCTCGGGGATGGGCGCGTTGAGCGAGGCGGCGAGCGAGAGCGCGAGCGCGTCGCGCGTCTGCGCGGGGTCGAGCACGCCGTCGTCCCACAGGCGT
>JBEGJG010000123.1:0-12779 GCA_041184705.1 Candidatus Eiseniibacteriota bacterium | reverse complement strand
CTCGGCGGGAGGGAGTGCGGGCGCTGCGAGCGTGGGGGACGAGTTGAGCAGCAGCATGAGCATGAGCGGAAGCGCTGGACGCCACATGGAGGACCTCCCGGTGCCCGCGGGATCGCGGGCGTACGCGCGGAGGCTAGCACTTCCCGAAGCGGGCCCGCCCGCTTCCATGGCCGCAAGGGGAGCTGCGAATGCTCCACCGGCAAGCGCGACGGCCCGCGCCCCACGCCACAGGGCAGAAGGTGACCGCCCCAAGATGCGCGCGGCTAGCGGACGATCGTCACCAGGGTCGCCTCGCCTCGACGTCCATCGCGATCCACGCCACGCGCGAAGTACACGCCCGCCTCCACCTCCACGCCCGTGCTCGTGCGCGCATCCCACTCCGCCCGCCCCGTGCCATCGCTCGGTAGGTGCGCGAGCTGGCGGCCCATGACGTCGAACACCTCGAACGCGCGCAGCGTGCTCGCGCCGGCCAGACGGATCCGGGCGCCGGCAGGCGCGGGGTTGGGCGACACCGCGAGGCCGCGCGCACCCGGGGTGACGGGCGTCACGTCCAGCAGCGGGCTCGCCATGCGCGCGAAGCGCAGCTTGTACGCGCTGCCGTCCCAGTAGCTCATGCACAGGTTGCCGAGTCGGTCCGACGCGATCGAGGAGTACAGGCCCGTCACGCCGGGGGAGTCGTCCACGGTCAGCACCTGCCACGAGCCGGTCGGGGTCTTGCGCGCCATCGCGAAGTGAAGTGTCGTGCCGTCGTGGTAGGAGAGGTTCGGCAGACCCGCGGGGTCCAACGTCATCGAGCAGTCGTAGCCGGCGATGTTCGGGCCGCCCACGGCGATCTCGCGCGACCACGTGCCCGACGCGGGGTCGCGTCGCACGTAGCGCACGTCGCCGTTCGTCAGGTCCATGTGGGCCACGTGCACGCGACCCCGGGCGTCCATCGCCAGCGACGAGTAGAGGCCGATGTCGGCGTTCGTCGAATCGGCGGTCTCGATGTGCCACGCGCCGTTCACCACCGTCGCGTACTGGAGAGTGCCGCGCGTCAGGTTGTAGTAGGCCACGTGGGGACGGAACGCGGAGTCGACCGCGAGCGTCGTGTAGAAGCCGCTCAGGTCGAACGTCGTGTCCACGGTCGAGCGCTGCCAACGGTTCGTGCCGATGCGGCGCGCGACACGCGGGTTGCCACGGCCACGGTCGTACGAGGCGATCCAGGGGTGCTGGTTCGCGTCGAGTGCGATGGACGGGTACCAGCCGCAGTCGAAGCTGCTCGAGTCGGCCACCTCACGGATCCAGAGGCCGCCCACCTTGGTGGTGTAGCGCAGCTTGCCGATGGTCTCGTCGTAGTAGGCGATGTGCGGGGTGCCGAGCGTGTCGAGCGCGAGGGAGGCGAACTGGCCCACGTCCGCAGCGGCCCCGTCCGCGACCTCGATCCACCACTGCGACCCGTCGTGATGTGCGTAGCGAAGGTTGCCCCCCACGGCGTCGTAATAGGCGATGTGCGGGCGCCCCTGCCGGTCGAGCTTCATGGAGGTGTACTCACCCACCACCGCGCCGGGGCCTCCGTCCACCGTCTCCAGTGTGAACGGGGCCACCGCATGAGCCGAGCCGTAGGTCGCGGCCACGAGGACCACCGCGACCAGGGACCGCATCCAGACGTGGTTCGGGGACAGGGGAGCGCGCATCGTTCGGATCCCTTGCGGACGGTGGGAGGACACTGCTCGGTCGGTGACAAGGAGTTCTCCCCTCCATCGTAGGGAGCCCCCTCGCGAGGGCGGGAGAGGATTCGCATCGGGACGGTCCCATCCGCCTCCCCGGGGAGAGCGATTCGCGAACTTTGTTGCATGTCGCATGACACGGAGCCCTGCGGGCGGTCCCCGTCCCCGGATGCGCCCGGGATGAGCCGGGGCCCACGTTCGGCGCGGCGGGCGTTCTCCCATGGGTGGCCCCTCCGGGATTCCGCAATGCGGTCCGTGCAGAAAGCACTTCAGTGGACACCTGCGGTGCCGATAACGCGGGCGGGGCACGCGAGGGCGTGTCCTCCTTCATCCCTCTCCCTTGGGACCCCCCATGCCGCGGTTCTCGAACCTCTCTCGGATCGCTCGTCGCACGACCCGCGCACTCGCGCTGGCGCTGTGCGCCGCTTCCGTCCTCGTCGTCGGCTCGGCGTTCGCCGCCACCACCACGACGCAGGACCTGCGCGAGCGTGCGCTACCAGGGGTCGTCGCCGGTTCCAGTCTCGCGCGTGCGCTCCACGTCCCCACGGCGGAGCGTCGTTGGGACGGGCTCTCGCCGTTCGGCAGCGCGCTGTTCGCACCGGGTGCGATGCCCGCACCGGTCGAGGGTGGCCCGGTCGGTCCGGACTACGTGCTCGGCCCCGGGGACCAGATGCTCGTGTTCGTCTCGAGCCTCGCGGACACCAGCTACGCCCTCACGCTCGATCGCGATGGAAGGGTGTTCATCCCGCGCGTCGGCTCGACCTACCTGTGGGGCATGGGCTTCGCCGACGCCGAGCGCGCGATCCGTGCGCGCATCGCCACGGTCTATCGCAACGCGCGCGTGCAGGTCTCGATGGGGCGCATGCGTTCGCTCGACGTGCTCGTGCTCGGTGGGGTGGTGCGCCCGGGCAAGGTCACGCTCACGGGCGCGGCGACGGTGTTCCATGCGCTCGCGGCGGCCGGCGGCCCGACCCGACTCGGGGGGCTGCGCGACCTGCGCGTCATGCGCGGGGACCGCGAGGTCGCACGCGGGGATCTCTACCCGTTCCTGCTCGCGGGCGATCGCACGGGCGATCCGCGCCTCGAGAACGGCGACGTCCTGTTCGTCGGCACGGTGGCGGGGCGTGTGGGTGTGCGTGGTGAGGTGGCCCGGCCCGCGGTCTACGAGTTGCGGGGCACCGTCACGTTGCGCGAGGTCGTGAAGATGGCGGGTGGGCCCACGCCGTACGCCGACCTCGTGCGCGTGCGAGTCGAGCGGGTCGATCCGAACGGTGGGTTCCGCGTCGAGGACGTGAGCCTCGCGGTCGGGGCCACGGCGGACACGTTCCGCGTCCGTGACCAGGACCTCGTCACCGTCCTGCCCGTCGTCGAGCGCTCCGCCAACACGGTGACGCTCGACGGTTACGTCCGTCATCCGGGCGAGTACGAGTGGCGCACGGGCATGCGGCTCTCGTCGCTCGTCACGCGCGACCGTCTCCTGACCGAGGCCGACCTCGAGCACGTCGAGTTCCGGCGCGTGGATCCGGTCACGCTGCAGGCCGAGGTCCGCACGTTGTCGCTTCGCTCGGTCTGGGACGGAACAGCCGATCTCGAACTGCGACCGCTCGACGCGGTCACCGTGTACTCGGGTGCGCGACTTCCGGCCAGCGTCACGCTCGACGGCGAGGTCGTGCGCCCCGGCCGCTACTCCGTCATGCCCGGGGAGCGTCTCTCGGCCGTGCTCGCGCGTGCGGGCGGCGTCACCTCGTCCGGCTCGATCCGCGGTGCGGTGTTCCGCCGTCCGTCCGCCGCGGGCACCATCCGCTCCCAGCGTCGCGAACTTCTCGAGCGTCGCACCATCGAGCTCGACCGGCAGATGCAGATGGCCGCGGGGGACACCGCCGCGCTGCGTGCCATCAACGTCCAACGCGAATTGCTGGCCTCGCTCGACGCGAGCGCCGACGTGGACCGCATCGCGGTCTCGCTCGACGACCGCGGGCGCTGGGTCGGTGGGGTGCGCGACCTCGTGCTCGAGGATGGCGACCGCATCACCGTCCCGCCGCTCTCCGCCACGGTCACCGTGCTCGGTAGCGTCATGAATCCGGGCACCGTCGCCGCTCGCAAGAGTGCCGGCGTCGCGGATTACGTCGAACTCGCGGGTGGCTACGCGCGCGATGCCGATCGTCGCATGTCGTTCGTGCTGCGCGCGGGTGGCGACGCGGTGCCGATCGACAAGGTCGGTCGGGTCGAGCCCGGGGACGCCGTGGTCGTGGCCACGCGTCCGGTGGACACGCGCTCGACCTCGCGGGCGCTCGGCAACGCCAGCCAGTACCTCCTGCAGTTGGCGACTGCGGCGGCCCTCGTCCTCGCGGCGGTGCGGCCATGAGCGAGACGCCCAAGGTGTGGCGCATCTCGCTCCAGGCGATCGTGCGCCGTGCGCACGAGGAACGCACGCGCCTCCTCCGTTTGCACGTCGGAGTGGCGGTGCTGGCGATCGTGGTCGCATTGCTGTTGCCCCGTTGGTACCGCTCCGGGGTGACGCTCGTGCCCGCGCCGCACGACGGCCTGTCGCTCGACCTCACCTATGCGGGCGCCGGTCTCGGCGGTGGCATGCTCGGTCTGGGTGGCGGACCCACGCCGCAGGACCAGTTGCGCGCGATCGTGCGCAGTCGTGCGGTGGCGGACTCCATCGTGACGCGCTTCGGTCTGCGCGAGCACTGGCGTCTCAAGCGCCACGGGCAGGCCCGGCAGCGGCTCTCGCAGCTCACCACCATCACGACCCCGCGCGAGGGCGAGGTGCTCATCGAGGTCGAGGCCGAGTCCCCGGTGCTCGCGCGCGACCTCGCTGCCGCCTACGCCCGTTACTCGGGTAGCGAGAGCATCCGTCTCAAGTCGAGCCTCGCGCTGCAGCGTCGGCTCCACCTCGAGGCGCGACTGGCCGAGGTCGAGCGTGAGATCCTCATCGCCTCCGGCAAGGTGCGTCGCTTCGAGGAGGAGCACGGTGCCGTGAGCCTTCCCGATCAGGCACGCGAGGCCATGGACTCGTACGGCGCGTTGCGCGCGCAGCGCGCCATGCTCCAGACCGAGCTCGCCGCGGCGCGGCGCTGGTACGCCGACACCGCTCCCGAGGTGCAGTCGCTGCGCGACCGTATCGCCGAACTGGACCGACAGGCCCAGGCCATGTCCGCGCAGGGCGACGTCATGCAGCCGAGCGGTCAGGACCTGCCGGCGCTGCGTCAGACGTACCTGCAGCTGACGCGTGACCATCAGGGTCTGGTGGCCGTGGCCGAGCTCATGCGTCGAGCGCGCGAGCAGGCCCGCGTCGAGGAGTCGAACCCCGTCCCCGCGTTCTCATTGCTCGACGCCGCCGAGTTGCCCGAGCGGCATGCGCGACCGCAGCGCGGCCTCATCGTGGTCCTCGCGCTCGCGCTCTGTGCGTTCGGTTCCCTCGCGCGGCTGTGGTGGACCTCGACGATCGAGGCGATCGTGCAGCCGGTCGCGGTGGCGCCCGAGCCTCACCGACAGGAGGACGCGGCATGATGCGGCGCTGGCGCACCATCGTGGATCCGGAGGCGCGGGACGAGATGCGTCCGCCCACCGCGGGGGAGGCGGCTGCCCTGTGGTTCCTCGGCAGCGCGTGGCTCGCTTACGGGGCGTTCCTCGCGTTCATGGGGTTGCCCGTGTGGCTGCCCGCCGTGCCCGTGGTCGGGTTGATCGGCCTCTGGGGTTGGAAGCGTCGTGGCTGGTGGTTCGGCTTCCCCGCGGCCGCGGTCGTCGCCACGCTCGGCGACGCTCGGCTCGAGGGTGTCACCACGATGCACCTGCTCGACCTCGTCATGGTGGGTCTGGCGCTCATGATCGTCGCGCGCCGCATGGCCCGCGGATGGGGGCGTCGGCCGTTCCGGTCGTGGGAGGGGCTCAAGTACGGTTCGCTGCTGTTGGGTGCGGGGCTCGCGGTGGTCGATCCGCTGGGGGCCTTGCCGCGTGAGCTGCGCATCGCCGCGGCCGCCGGTCTCGCTGCGACCGCGGCGCACGTCGCGGGACGCCACGGCATCGCCCGGCTTCGGGTGCGCATGGTGTTCCCGGTCGTCGCGTTCGCGCTCGCGCTCTCGACGTTGTGGTCCGTCGTCTCGCGCGAAGCAATGACGCCGTCCGCGTACACGGTCGGATCGCTTCTGCTGCTGCTCGCCGTCGTGCCCTTCCTGGGGCCGGGCTCGGTGCCGGAAGGACATGGACGCCGTGCCATGGTCGTGGTCGCGGTGCTCACCACGCTCGCTGCGGGTATGGACATGGCAGCGCTGGCCACGGTCGGCCGCACCGTTGGTGCGTTCTCCGGGCCGCTTCCCGTGCTCGTGACCGCGCTCGTGGTCGTGGCGGCCGCCGCATTCCCGGGCGGCATGGCGATCGGATCGCTCACCGCACTCCGCATTCGCTGTGCGGTCTCCTACGCGGCATGCGTGCTGGCCGCCCTCGTGGGCGACCCGCGACTCCTCCCGACCGCGGTCGTGGTCGCGTCCACCGCCTTCGGTCTCGCGCTCGGGGCGCGTCGTTCCCGCGCCGCGGTCGTGGCCACCCCTGAGGAGGCCCCGTGCGAACGACGCTCGGCGTGATCATCGTGAGTTACCGGTCCCGCTCGGTCCTCGGTCCCTGCCTGGACTCGCTGGCGGCGTGCCGAGGGCGCGTGCCGCACGAGATCGTGATCGTGGACAACGACTCGCGCGACGGCACGGTCGAGTGGCTGCGCTCCGAGTACCCCGAGGTGCACACGATCGCCAACCCGCACAACCACGGGTTCGCGAGCGCGGTCAATCAGGGTGCTGCGGCCAGTGCGGCCGATCACCTGCTGCTGCTCAACCCCGACAGCCTCGTGGATGCGGACGGCCTCGAGCGTCTACTCGCGGTCGTGTCCCAGGACGAGCGTTGCGGCGTCGCCGCGCCGCGTCTGCTCGACGACGACGGACGTCCGGCGCGGTCGTGCGGTCGGTTCCCGAACCTGTGGACGCTCGCGTGCGAGCACCTCGGCTTCGCGCGCGCGTTCCCGAACCACGCTTGGTTCTCGGGCTACAAGTACGCCGGCGTGCCGCTCGACCGTCTCGACGAGGTCGCATGGGCCTCGGGCGCGGCGCTGCTCGTGCCGCGTCGGGCCTGGACCGACGTCGGCGGGCTCGATGACGGGTTCTTCATGTACATGGAGGAGGTGGACTGGTGCCGTCGTGCGCGTGCCCGTGGATGGCGCGTGCGCTACGTGCCCACGGCCACCTTCACGCACACCGGTCAGCACGCCTCGAAGGGCTCGGGTGGGCGCACCTACCTGCACAACCTTCGTTCGCGCGTGCGCTACTTCCGCAAGCACCACGGCGTGGTCGCCGCCGGCGTCGCCAAGGGCATCCTCATCCTGAGCCTCGTCCTCAAGTGGGTCTCGAGCCGGCTCGGCGCCCACGGCGAGGAGTCCTCGTCGGTGTACGCCCGTGGGCTGGAGGCGGTATGGGCCGCCTGATGCGCGTCCTCGCGGCGATCGTGTTGTGTGCGTGTGCGGCCACGGCCGTGCACGCCAAGACGCGCGCCGCGTACTTCTACCACTACATGGAGCCGGGGCATCTCGACCGCCTCGCTGCGGTGCGCTTCGACACCGCGATCATCCACTGGATCGGGGACTCGCTCGGCACGCGCGGACAGCGCGAGATCGCCGCGTTCATGGACCGTGGGCGCACGGTCGGTGTGACGGTCGTGCCCCAGTGGAGCCTGCAGCAGCCCGGGCGCTTCGTGGTGAGCCCGGACTCGCGCCGCTACACGTGGGGCAACGGTCGCATCGAACGCTCGATCCCGTGCCCGCTCGACACGGCGTACTGGCGGTCGGCGTTGATCGATCGCGCCGACGAGATGCTGGCGGCGGCACCTCGTGCCCGCCGACTCGCGGTGGACCTCGAGTTCTGGGTCGGTGGGCGCCATCACTGGGATGCCGGGGCGTGCCGCTGCCCGCATTGCGTCGAGGAGTACCGCGCGGGCGTGCGCGTGTCGTCGGATGCGCGGCGCCTCTCGGGGCTGATGGGCTGGCAGGAGGCCGAACTCGAGCGTCGTCTCGTGCCGCTGCTCCAGACGTTCGCGCTCCGTCATCCCGGCGTCGAACTCGGTGTCTTCGACCTCGACTACGTGTCGTTCGCGCACCGCGCGTTCGGTCGGGCGCTCGCGCGCACGCGCGTGCCGACCGCGAGCTGGTGCGAGAAGAGCTACTCCGAGGGCGCCTCGCCGTTGGGCTCGGCCCGTCGGCGTCTGGATGCGCTCGGGCTGCAGGGTGCGCCGCTGTACGGCGGACTGTGGCTCCAGCGTTTCCGTCCCGATGCCCTCACCTCGAACGCACGCGCCATCCGCGCGGCGTCCGACGGCTGGTGGGTGTTCACCACCTACAGCCTGTGGAACGAGCCCTCGAAGCTCACCGGTCCGTACACGCTCCCCCGTCCCGCGGACGACTATTGGAAGGCCCTCCAGGAGGCGAATACGCCATGACCCCGACCCCCGAGCGGTTCATCGAGCGTCGTCGCAGCGATCAGGCCCCCGTGCGCATGCTGCACATCATCACGCGGCTCGTGCGTGGCGGGGCGGATGAGAACACGCTGTACACGGTCCGCGGTCTCGACCCGCGCCGCTACGAGGTGGATCTCGTGGTCGGGCAGGGGAGTGACGAGCGCTGCCTCGAGGGGTTGGACCCCGCGCGCGTGGTCCGGCTCGACTCGCTGGTCCGCGACCCGAACCCCGTGCTCGACCTCATCGCCCTGGTGCGGCTCGCATGGCGCATCCGTCGGGGCGGCTACCACATCGTGCACACGCACACGGCCAAGGCCGGGTTCCTCGGCCGACTCGCGGCCGCGATCGCGGGTACGCCGGTCATCATCCACACCGTGCACGGCGTCACGTTCCACGACCACCTGCCCCGCGGCCAGCGTTCGTTCTACCTGTTGCTCGAGCGCATCGCCGGCCGCTTCACGCACCAGTTCGTGACCGTGGGTGAGGACGTGAAGTCCAAGTACGTGGAGGCCGGCATCGGTGAGGCGCGCGACTACGAGACGATCTACTCCGGCATGCCGCTCGACGACTACCTGTCGGCGGGGGACATGAGCGACGTGGAGCGCGCGCAGGTGCGTCGTGACCTCGGGCTCGAGCCCGCTCATCTCGCGGTCGCCATGGCGGCCCGGCTCGAGCCGCGCAAGGGGCACACCTTCCTGTTCCAGGCGGCGGAACGTCTGCGGGCGAACCACCCGGGGCTGCGCGTGCTGGTGTTCGGCGAGGGCGATCATCGTGCCGCGCTCGAGGCCGAGGTCGAGGCCCGCGGCCTGTCGGAGGTGGTGCGCTTCCACGGGCATCGCACCGACCTCGCACGCGTGCTCGCGGCCAGCGACGTGTCCGTACTGACCTCGTTGTGGGAGGGACTGCCGCGCGTGCTCGTGCAGTCCGCCGCCACGGGTCGTCCCATCGTGACGTTCGACGTCGAGGGTGCGTGGGAGATCGTGCGCGATGGCGAGAACGGCTTCATCGTGCCGACGCGGGACGTGGACGCCTTCACCGACCGACTCGACACCGTGCTGCGCGACCGCCGTCGGGCGCGTGCCATGGGGCAGTCGGGCCGCCGACAGGTGAGCGAGGCCTGGACGGTCGAGACCATGCTCGATCGCCTCGACGCGCTCTACACGCGCTGCACCACGGATCGGGTGGCCTGACATGACCAGCCCGCTCACGATCCTCGGCATCGCGCTCGTCGGTGCGCTCACCGTGACGGAGTTCGTCCGTGTCGTCGCGGTGCGCATGCGCGTCGTGGACGAACCCGGGGGGCGCCGCGTGCATCGCCGGCCCACCCCGCGACTCGGCGGCATCGGCATCGTCTGGGGTTTCCTGTGCTCGATCGGCTGGGTCGCCCTCCTGACCGGTGAGCAGGGACCGTTCGCGGGTCAGGGGGCACTCGTGCTCGGCCTGCTGGTCGCGGCACTCGGCATGGCCCTGCTCGGGCAGATGGACGATCGCTGGTCGCTGCCCGCCACCGCGAAACTGGCGGTCGGCATCGGCGCCGCACTGGTCCTGTGGGGGACGGGCTGGCGCCTCGAGACCGTGGGATTGCCGGGCGTGGGTGCGTGGTCGCTCGGGATGTGGTCGCTGCCGGCCACCGTCGCATGGGTGGTGCTGGTGACGAACGCGGTGAACCTCGTGGACGGCCTCGACGGCCTCGCGGGTGGCGTGGGCTTCCTCGTCTGCGTGGGTCTGCTCGCGTTGCCGGGGCTGGGCGCGACCGAACGCACGCTGGCGTTGGCGCTGGCCGGAGCGGTGCTCGGGTTCCTGTGGTTCAACCTGCACCCCGCGCTCATCTTCATGGGGGATGCGGGCAGTCTGTTCCTCGGCGTGATGCTCGCCGCGCTCACGCTGCGCGTGCCCGAATCGGCCGTGCCGGGCGCGTTCCCGCTCGTGCCGTTGCTGCTGCTCATCGTTCCGCTCGGGGACACGTCGCACGCCATCGTGCGCCGGTCGTGGGCGGCGCTGCGCGAGGCCCCGTCGTTCGCGTCGGCCGTGCGCTCACTGCCGCGTCGTGTCTTCGCGCCCGATCGCGGTCACGTGCACCATCGCTTGCAGGACCTCGGGCTCTCGCCGCGTCGCGCGGCCGGCGTGCTGTGGTTGGTCACGGTCTCGGCCGTGCTGCTCGCCGCCTCGTGGGCGCGCACCCCGCTCGCGGGCCTGCTCGCCACCCTCGCGGTCGGTTCGCTCTGGGGCTGGGGCGTGCTCGCGGTGGTGTCCCGTCGTGTGCGCGCGGTCCGGGCCTCGTCGGCCGCCACGGCCCAGGAGGGCGCGCGCGAATCCGCGCGTGCGGCCTGATCCCATGACCCACGCCCCGCTCGTCACGCGTCGTCGTCGCATCGCGGTCGTGCTCAACGACCTCGGTGCGGGTGGCGCGCAGCGTGCGGCGGTGGAGCAGGCGGCGTGCCTCGACCCGCGCGAGTGGGAGGTCGAGGTCGCGAGCCTCGAGCTCAAGTCCGCGGCGGGCTGGGATTCCCGTCTTCCGCGGCGCATCCCCGTGCGTCGTCCCGGTGTGGCGGGGCTCGCGGGTTGGCTGCGGGGGTTCACGCCCGATCTCGTGCACGCGCACCTCGCGCGCGCCACGATCGCGAGTGCGGCGGCCCTGCCGTTCGCCGGCACGCCCGCGTTCGTGGCGACCTGTCACAACCTGTCCGACTGGGAGCAGCGTCGGAACCATCCCGTGCGTCTACTCGCACGCCTCGCGCTCCACCGTGCCGACCGCGTCGTCGCGGTGAGCGAGGCGGTGCGCGAGGCCATGGCGGGCGTGGATCCCGCGCTCGCGGCCCGCACGCGCGTGCTGTGGAACGGCGTGGACCTGTCAGGGTTCGCGCAGGTCCGCACCATGCGCGAGGCCGCGCGCGAGGTGCTCGGCTATCGCGCCGGGACGTTCGTGGTCGGCGTCGTCGCGCGGCTCGATCCGCGCAAGGGGCTCGACCTGCTGCTCGACGCCGCGTCCGATGCGATCCATCGCGTGCCGGGGCTGGAACTGCTCATCGTGGGCGACGGCTCCGAGCGCGAGCGGCTCGTGGCGCGCTCGCACGAGCTCGGCCTGCACACGCGCGTGCGGTTCGTGGGCGAGCAGAGCGACGTGCGGCCGTACCTCGCGGCGTTCGACCTGTTCGCGGCCCCGTCGCGCAGCGAGGGGCTGGGACTCGCGCTCGTCGAGGCGATGGCCTCGGGTGTGCCGGTGGCGGGAGCCCCCGTCGGGGGCATCCCCGAGGTGCTCGCGCGTGGCGAGGCGGGCTGGTTGGTCCCCAACACGCGGTCCGCGTGGACCGACGCGCTCGTGCGTGCGGCGCGATCGCCGCAGGAGTGCGCGCGGATCGCCGAGGCGGGTCTCGAGCAGTCGAGCCGGTTCGGTCTCGACGCCATGCGTGACGCGCTCGTGGGTCTCTACGACGAGGTGCTGGGCGGAGGGACCACCCGATCCGCGGAGGCGGCGTGATCCCGCTCGCGGTGCGCTCGCACGTGCCGTCCGCGCTCGCGGTGGCCGCGCCGGTGGCGGTGGCCGCGGTGATCGGCCTCGCACACGCGCCGATGTTCGTGCTCGCGGTGATCGGTGCCATGGTGGTCGGGGTCGCGATCGCGGCGTGGGGCTGGCAGCGGTTCGGTCCCGAGGGATTGTGGTTCGCCGCCCTGCCGCTCGCGGTGCTCGCCGGTCAGCTGGGTTCGGTCGGCGCCGGTGGTCAGAGCGGCCGCATCCTCGTGCTCGACGTCGTCGCGTTCGTGGGTGTGCTCTTCGCGGTGGTACGTGGTGCTGGTGTCGTCGAGGTGCCGCGAACGCGACTGGTCGCATGGCTGGCGTTGTTCATCGCATGGGCCGTGGTCGGCACGATCGGTGCGCTCGATCCCCTGACCGCGATCGCCGAGATCAAGGAGTGGGGTGTCGCCGCGGTGGTCGCTGCGGCCGCGACCGCTTGGGTGCGCGACACCACGCGCGTGCGCTTCGTGGTCGGTGCCCTCGTGGCGGCCTCGGTCGCGATCGCGCTGGGCATGATGGTGGCGACCGCGACGCATCCGGCCGGCCCCGTGCTCGCCGTGCTCATGAAGCAGGTGGACCTGCCGTGGGGCCGGTCGAACTACCTGGCGGGTTTCCTCATCCTCGCGCTGCCGCTCGCGATCGGGGCCGCGCTCTCGTCGCGTTCCCGACGCGAGGGTTGGGTCTGGGCGGTCGCCGCGGTGGTGTGCGGCGTCGGGCTCGCACTGTCGGCCTCGAAGGGGGCGATGCTCGCGCTGGTGCTCACCGCGCTACCCGTGTTCGCGCTGGGCGGGCGTGGCACGAGGCGCGCCGCACTGCTGTTCGCGGTGCTCGTGGGCTTGCTCGTGTTCGCGTTCGTGGCGGGACCGTTGCGCGAGGTCATGGAGTACCGCCTGCAGACCTCGGCGATCGACTACTCGATGAACGAACGGCTCGACCTGTACCGGCTGGGCTGGCGGTCGTTCATGGAGCACTCGCTGACGGGGTTGGGGCTCAACAACTTCTCGGTCGCCTCGCACCAGCTCCGCGGCACCGACACCGTGCCGCACCAGTTGGTG
>JBEGJG010000122.1:0-7674 GCA_041184705.1 Candidatus Eiseniibacteriota bacterium | reverse complement strand
GCTGCCAAGCGGTAGTTCGACTCATACATCTCAATGCTCATCATTCTCTGCTCTCTTGCGCTGCTCCTGCTTCGCTCAATCTCTCGATCGGCACGCTGCTGGTGCGAGTTATCACCAGTCAAGACGGATGCCACATTGCCGGAGAGACGGGCATAGAATTCACCCCGAGAGTTATTCGCTGAGCCGGCATTGATTGCCTGCTCCCATTGCTGCTCAGCCTGTTCAACCGCCTGAGCCGACGACTCAAGCTCTTGCTTAAGGGTCGCGATGTAACCCGAGAGCGCACCTTCGTTGGGCTGACGAATTCGATCGAAGGTCTCCGGCACCGTCTCCTCAACACGCCCCTCAATCGAGCGCGCCCTCTCAACGGCCGCAAGGTCCGCCGCCGACACGGGAGCGACGCCTGACACCTCGCCCATTTCGAGGAACGCATAAGTGCCGGGCTCTATTTCAGGAACCACCAGCGTCCACCCTCCCGGCAACTCAAAGGATTCGCTATAGGCCTCCTCATGCAACTCCAGCAGGACTTCGCGGCCTTTAAATATGGTGGTTTGCAACTCCATTGCTGGCTCATTCGCCTTGATGAGGCTGAACGGAATCGAACCCTTCACCAGAAAACCCTTTATGGGGCCTGTCAGCACCGGCCCCGAGCCCATAGCATGCACGGTCTCGTTTGCCGGACGCTCTCCTAAACGGGGATGCTTCCTCCGCGACAAGGGAACCTCGTCAATTCTGAAATATCCCGCCTCGGTGACGCCGTAAATGCCGTCGGATTCAGGAATTCGATAGGCCCGAATCGCCGCCCTCCTGCTCCTCACAGCCACCTGAACGGTGTCTGGGAATAAGGCAAGACCACCTAGCAACGCAGTTGGCATCTCGCCGTCCTTCCATGGCACCTCCACCTTTCCCTCGCGATTAGTCACATATACCGCGCCGCTCAGCAGGTCGGTGATAGACGCTCCTTCAACCGGACGACCCGATTCATCGAACACATCCACGACAGTAGGTCCTGACACCATCTGCCCGCAGCCAATGGCTACCAAGACCAACATGACGAGCCATGGAACGAGTCGCAGATCTCCGCGCATTAGACTTTCCTGCCTTTCGTGACGACGATTCGCAGATCCTACCTAGCATCGTAAAGGTGCCACTTTCCACAAGGCTGCGGAACACAAACTTCCATATCTTTTGATTGCCGCGCTTTTCGATTGTTACCGCCTCAGCGGTAGATCGTCTTGAGCGCTCCCCAGGTGCTGCGGCGCACCGGGGTCGGTCCGCACGGACCGCTCGTGCACGTGGAGCCCGGGCCCAGCGGCAGCCCACCGAGCAGCGTGCACTCACCCGGGTACTGCATCGAGCACGAGCCGTCGGCGGAGCAGCACGCCTGCAGCGTGGGCGTGGCGACCTCGACCGAGGCGTCGTCCACGTAGTAGTACGAACGCCCCGGCCAGTTCCCGGGGCCCGGCACGGTGTTCGTGCTGGCGTCGTCGTGGAAGTTCCCGATGGTGATCCAGTTCTCGCCCCCGCTCGCCACGAACGTGCCGGTGATGGCGGTCCACCCCGTGCTGTTGGTGAGGAACACGTTGACCGGGCTCTCGACCTGCGGCGTGACCGCCAACGCGAACGAGTTCGGCACCGGGCCCACGGCACCCACCGAGAGGTGGGCCCCGAGTCGGTCCACGGCCTCCGACGCGGAGTCGGCCAGCGAGACGTGGAAGGTCACGGTGTACGACTGCCCCGCCACGAGCGGCGCGTTGAGCGGCGCACTCAGGTACTCGCGCCACTGCGGCCCCGACGAGATGGGGATGAGTCCGGCGTAACCCGAACCCGTGAGCGGGATCTGCTGGCCGATCTGGTTGATGGGCACGCTCACGCTGGGGAACGTGTTCGGTGCGCAGGCGTTGAACGCATCGGGCGTGGCGGTGTTCGGCGCGTCCCACGGCGTGAGCACGTACAGGTTGCCGAACGACGGCGGGCACATGGAGTAGGTCTCGAAGCTCGGGTTCGGGACCAGGTTGACCGCGTGCGCGGGTGCGGCGAGCGCGAGGGCGACGAGCGCGAGGAACGACGAGCGAAGCACGTACATGCGGGCCTCCGGCGGGATGTGGGCGCAGGGGGATGCGCCGAGCCTAGCACCGGAACGCTCACGGTGGGGCATGGATACGCACTCGCAACGCCCCGCGCGCCGAGGCTTCGAGCCGCGGTTCGCCACGTGCCCGCACCGACCCGCCCGGGTCCCCCCGAGCGGGCTGGGACGGATCGCGCTACGCCTCGATGCCGAAGCGCTTCATCTTGCCGAGCAGCGTGGTGCGCGACATGCGCAGCAGGCGCGCGGCCTCGGCCTTCACGTACTGCGTGCGCTCGAGCGCCGCCACGATGCGGACGCGCTCCTCGCTGGCGATCTCCTCGGTGAAGTTGCGCGGCGTCTCGGCGCACTCCAGGGCGGGCAGGTCGCGCGGCGTGACCACCTGACCGTCGCCGGCCATGACCACGATGCGCTGCACCACCGCGCGCAGTTCGCGCACGTTGCCCGGCCACGCATGCTGTTCCAATCGTTCGCGTGCGGTGCGGGCCAACGTGACGCGACGGCCCGCGGCCTCGACGGCGCGTTCGAGGAAATGGTCGAGCAGCAGCGGCACGTCGTCGCCGCGCGTGCGAAGCGGCGGCAACGTGAACACCGCGTGCGCGAGCCGGTAGTACAGGTCCTGCCGGAACCCCTCGCCCGCCTGCAGGCGCGAGGCGTCGCGGTTGGTGGCCGCGATCACGCGCGCGTCCACGCCGCGGGCCTGGTTGGCGCCGATGCGACGCACCTCGCCGGTCTCGAGGAACCGCAGCAGCTTGGCCTGCAGTTCGACGGGCATCTCGCCAACCTCGTCCATGAACAGGCTGCCCTCGTGCGCCTCCTCGATGAGCCCGACACGGTCGCGCATGGAGCCGGTGTACGAGCCGTGCACCGAACCGAAGAACTCCGCCTCCATCATGGCGGCCGGCACCGCGCTGCAGTTCACCTCGACCAGGCGTCCGTCACGCCCCGAGAGCTTGTGCACACCGCGCGCGACCAGTTCCTTGCCCGTGCCGGACTCCCCCAGCACGAGCACCGGCAGGTCGCTGGGCGCCACGCGTGCGACCTGCTCGAGCAGGTCGAGCAGCGGGGCGTGCCGCGTGACCACGCCGAACGTGTCGAACGCCCACTGCACGCGGCGCTGCCGTTCGCGATCCGCACTGGGACGGCGGCGCGGCGACAGCCCCTCGTGCACCGCGCCCGCGAGCAGACCCTCGTCGCGCAGCGCACCGTCGAGCGCGGCCATGCGCGCGCGCATGCGCTCGGCGCGATGCGGCGCGCCCACGCGCTCGAAGTGCTCGAGCCCGGCGCGATACGCCTCGCGCGCCCCGGTGGCACTGGCGTACGGGCCCGCGTGGGGGCCCGCCAACCAGTCGCCGTAGGCGGCCCACAAACGTCCCCACTCGTAGGGCGTCTCGAGCTCGTCGTAGAGCGCGAACCCGTGCGTGAAGTGCCGCCGCGCCTCGTCGGCCCGGCCCAGCGCGGCCGCCGCCAACGCGAGCGTGCGCCACGTGGCGGCCTCCTCGTAGCGGTCGCCGAGTTCGAGGCACAGGTCGATCGCGGCGCGCGCCTCGTCGTACGCCTCGCCCGCACGGTCGAGCTGCAGCCAGCACTCGGCACGCCGACGTCGCAACTCGGCCACGATGTCGCCGCGCGGCACCAGCGCCAGCGCGTGCGGCAGCACGTCCTCGTAGCGCGCGAGCGCGTCGGTGACGCGCCCCTGTTCGAGGTCCACGTCGCCCAGGTATTCCAGCCGCAGCAGTTCGGGACGCGACTGACGCACGCACGCCACGGGTTCGGCGGGCGGCGCCAACCGCGCGCGCGCCTCGTCGAAGCGGCCCGTCTGCGTGTCGATGAGCGCGTGCAGCAGCGTGGCGTAGCGACCGTGCACGGCATGGTGCAGCGTGTGGGCGGTCTCGAGGATGTCGGACGCGGTCGCCCGCGCCTCGTCCACGCGCCCGCGCCGGAACTGCGTGATGGCGAGCGAGCGACGCGCATGACTGGCCCGCAGACGCGCCCCCACCCCGTCGAGCAGTGCGATCGCCTCGGTGCCCGCGTCCACCGACGCGGCGTAGCGACAGCGTCCGCGTTCGGCGATGCACAGGTTGGCGAGCGCGATGCCCTGCTGGTGCTGCGAGCCGATGCGTCGCGCCACGATCCACGCCTCGAGCGCGTGCGTGCGCGCGTCCTCCCAGCGCCCGTCGTTGATGTGGCACGACGACAGGATGATGAGGCAGCGGCACTGCACGAACGAGTCGGGGCGGTGCAGCAGTTCGTCGCGCACGCGCTGCAGGCGCGGCAGCGCCTCGGCGGTGCGGTTGAGGTGCCAGAGCGCCTGACACTCGATGATGCGCGTGTGCAGGCACTCCTCGACGCACTCGGATTCGTGGCCGACGTGCGACATGAGCAGGGCGCGCGCCTCGTCGAGCACCTCGGCGTCGCGATGCATGAGCACCTTGAGACGCAGGTGCTGGTTGTGCAGCTGCAGGCGCTGGCGCACGGTGAGCCGGTCGCCCTTGCGCAGGGTCTCGTCGAGCAGTTCGCGCACGCGATCCACGTCGCCCCAGTCCATGAGGCGTTCGGTGCACTCGAGCACCGAGTCCACGACGTGCGCGAACGGGGCCGCCACGGGGACGTCGCGGCGGAGCACCTCTCCCAGGGCCGAGGCCTGTTCCTGATGGGTCATGAGCATGGGCGGCCTACCTGCGGTTGGCGCTGCGGTCGTGGACGGACGACACGGGCGTGTGGAACCGGCGCAGGGCGTGCGCGAGCGCGATCGGCACGCGGAAGACGAACGGCTGCCCCGCCACCAGCACGACGACGTACTCGGTGAGCAGGTCCTGACCGTTGTCGGGGTCGCCCACCTCGAGCGGCGGATCGCCGCCGGGCTCACCCGGATGGTCCACGGGGCGCGCGGGCAGGTTGGCGTGCGCGGGCGCGACCCAAGCGGCCACGGGGGCGAGCGGCACGATCACGACGGTCGCGATCACCAGCGCGACCAGGACGGGGGATGCGACGTGGCGCCGACGACGCGGCGGGCACGACGCGTGCAGCAGGGACAGGAGCGCACGGGACATGGCGGGACACCTCATGGGGTGGAGCTTCCGGGAACGGGCACACACGGAGCCGGCCCCGTGGCGTGCGGACGCACGCTGGGGCGGGGTCGCGCCTCCCGCGGCTTCGGGGGCCACGCAGAGGGGCGGCGCAGGACCTGATGGCTCGAGGAGAGGGGGATCCATACGGCTTCTCCGAACCTCGACGGACCGCGACGACGACGATGTGCGCACCGTAGTGAGGTGCGAATCGAAGGGTCAACGGGAAATATCGTCGGCGTGTCGTAATTCGTATTCGCGTCGCTATGCATAAGGCATGACAACGCCCAGCTCCGGTCGCCACCTGTTCGCGGGGGCCACACGCGATGGCAACGACTTGGCCCGGAAGACTTGACGATTGCCTCTGTGACGCCTGTCGGACGTGTCGGAAACCCGACGCCGGCGTCGGGATTCCGACACCCTGAGGGCGCACGGTTGCCCCGCCCTCAGCGCTGCCCTAGCGTGGCCGTCCATGTCGGACGACACCCCCACGAGCCCCCCGGTCGACCCGGTCGCCGAGCGACGCACCGCCGTGCGGCGCGCGCTCGCGCGTCACGCGGCCAAGCTGGCGCGCAAGCTCGAGGCGTTGCGCGGCGACCTGGCCGAGGCGGAGCGCGGGCCCGAGTGGCAGCGCATGAGCGATGCGCTGTACGCGTACATGGCGCAGGTGCCCGCGCGCTCGGCGGTGGCGCGCCTGCCCGACCCGCACGCGCCCGACACCACGCTGGAGGTGCCACTCGACCCCGCGGTGACGCCCGCGGTGAACGCGGCGCGCTACGCCAAGCGCGCGGCCAAGGCCCAGCGCGGGCTGTCCGAGATCCCGCCGCGCATCACCGCGGTGACGCGCGAGCACCACGAGCTCACCGGCGGGATCGAGCTGGCACGACTCGCACACGAGGCCGAGCGCGCGGTGCCCGCCGGTACGCCTGCGCCCGCAGAGGTCGTCGCCGAGGCCGAGGAGTCGCACCTGCGGCTGGAGCGCGTGCTGGCCGGACTGTCGGAGGGCACGCGCCGCGCGATCCGTGCGCCCGAGCCCCTACCGCGCCGCAAGCTGGGGCTGACGGGCGAGGCCGCGCCGCGCGCGCAGAGGTCGCCCACCACGCCTGCGCCGCAGAAGGGCGGGCGACCGCCCCTGCAAGGCAAGTTCGTGCCGTGGCGCTACCGCACGCGCGAGGGCTGGGACGTGCTGATCGGGCGCAGCAGCGAGGCGAACGACCACCTCACGCTGCACCTGGCGCGCCCCGAGGACTACTGGTTCCACGCGCACGGCTGCCCGGGTTCGCACCCGGGGCAAGGGCGCGAACGAGCCCAGCAAGGCGACGCTGGAGGAGGTGGCGGCGTGGGCCGCGTTCCACAGCAAGTCGCGCAACGCGGGCAAGGTGCCGGTGATCTGGACGCAGAAGAAGTACGTGCGCAAGCCGCGCGGCGCCAAGCCGGGCACGGTGTACGTGGAGCGCGAGCGGATGATCATGGTGCGCCCCGTGGAGCCGCCGCGCGACCGCATGGCGGATGCGGCCGAACCCGACGACGCGTGACGTGAAGCCCGCACGCACGAAGGCCCGCCGGCGCGGTGGCGCGGGCGGGCCTTCGTGTGTACCGGGACGCGCGCGGGGCGCGACCCGTTACTTCTTGGGGGCCGGCGGGAAGATGCCCGACTTCTTCTCGACGCGGTCGTGGATGTACTTGGCGTCCACGCTGTTCGTGGTGCGGTCGGTGCCCGACCAGACCAGACGGCCCGGGGGCGTGGTGGACCACACGTCGACCTGGAAGTTGGAGGTGGTGATGACCTCGGTGCGACCCGGGACGCGCACGTCCTCCCAGTACGTGTAGTACGCACCGGTCCACGGGTTCTGCCGGTACACCGCCTCGCGACGCGTGTAGCCCGGCGTCCAGTTCTGCTCGACGCCGTCGGGCAGATTCATGGACACGACCACGCCGTCGTAGCCGTTGGCGCGCACGGCCTCGATCACCTGCTGCGTGTCGGGGGCGGCGTTCTGCCACAGCGTGTACGACGCGGTGGCCTTGGCCCCGCGCTGGGTGAGGTGCGTGGTGAACGCGTCCTCCCACAGGCGGCGACGCACCGGGTCGGGGCGCAGGGCGACGACGAGCACGTTCTTCATGTCGGGCGCGTCGTAGGAGGGTTCGCGCCACATGTTGTTGAGCTGCGAGGCACCGCAACCGGGGAGCGTGAGGGCGGCGGCCAGCAGGACCAGCCACGTGCCATGGCGCAGCGGCGAGAGCAACGAGCGCATCGGGGTCTCCTGAGCGGGAACGGTGGAACGGGACCGCAGGAATCGCACGGGGACTCTAGCCGCAGCCCCCGGGGGCCGCAACGGGCGCGGGGCCGCATGGCGAGCCCGCCGACCACCCACGAAAGTCCGTTGAGCCCGCGACCTGCGGCGTTCTAGCCTGCACGGGTCCGCGACGCGCGCCCCCGCCCCTTCGGAGCCCCCCCGTGAGAGCCCTTCTCGTAACGCCGTTCCTGCTGCTCGTGCTGGCCGCCACGCTGCCGGCCGGCGC
>JBEGJG010000121.1:0-12579 GCA_041184705.1 Candidatus Eiseniibacteriota bacterium | reverse complement strand
CGCACGCGGTCCAGCGCGTCCTGCAGCGCACGCGAGCGCTCGTCGCGCACGAACAACTCGAGCTGCGCCTCGGCGGCCGGCGTGAGCGCCGAGGCCGAGATGCCGAGCAGCCGCAGCGGCTCGCCCTTCCAGTGCTCGCGCCACAGCGCCCGCGTCACGGCATGGATCGAGAGGTGGTCGTCCACGGGGGCGCCGAGCGCACGCTGACGCGTGACGGTGTGGAAGCGGTGGTCGCGCAGCTTCACCGTGATCGTGGCCGCACGCACGCCGTCCGCGCGCAACCGCCGCGCGACCTGATCCGAGAGCCGCAGCAGCGTGCCCTCGAGGAACTCGGGGTCGCGACAGTCCTCGGGCAGCGTGACCTCGTGCCCCATGGACTTGGGATCGGAGCCCTCGTGATACGGCACGACGGGCGAACGGTCCCGCCCCCACGCGGCCTCGCGCAGGTGCTCGCCCACCACCCCGAACGTGCGCACCAGCGTGCGTTCGGGGGCGTTGGCGAGCGCGCCCACGGTGGCGATGCCCATGCCCTTGAGGCGCTGCGCCAGCTTGGGGCCCACGCCCCACAGCTCCTGCACGTCCTGCGGCCAGTACACGCCGCGGAACGACTCCTCGTCGAGCACCGTGAGCCCGCGAGGCTTCTCGAGCCCGCTCGCCATCTTGGCGATGAGCTTGTTGGGGCCGATCCCGAACGACGCGCCCAGCCCGTGCTCGCGTGCGATGCGCTCCTGGAGCTCGCGTGCGATGGCGGCCGCCGACTCCGGCGTGTCCCCCCGACCGGGCAGATGGGACAGGTCGAGGAACGCCTCGTCCACGCTGAACGGCTCCACGTCGGGCGTGACGGAGAGGAACAGCTCGAGCAGCTCGAGCGACTTCTCGACGTACTTGCGCGGACTGCCCTCGACGTACTCCGCGTGGGGGCAGCGACGCTTGGCCTCGCCGAGCGGCATGCCGGCCCGCACCCCGAACGGGCGCGCCTCGTAGGAGGCGGCCGTCACCACACCGCGTCGGTTCGGGTCGCCGCACACGATGACCGGCTTGCCGCGCAGGTGCGGATGGTGCGCCTGCTCCACCGAGGCGAAGAACGCATCCATGTCGGCGAGCAGGATCAATCGACGCCCCCGCCCCGGCTCATGCGGGGCCCGTCCATGCGCGGCTCAGGACCCACGACGGTCCCCGCGCGTCGAAACAGAGTTCGTAGCTTTCGTCCCGGGCGCCTCGGACCGCGAAGTAGCGGAGCTGCGCCTGGCCCTCGCGCCGCGTCCAGTGGCCCGTGACCTCGCGGATTCGCACCACGCGGCCCTGCCAGCGGAAGCGGATCGGGCGCATGGCGCCGTCCACGAACACGGTGAGGACGTCGACCGGGTCGTTATGGGATTCGAACATGGTCGTCCGGGTCGCCCCGGCACTCCGACCGGCACCACGGGCAGCCTACTGCACAAACGGGCAGCGGGGCAAGGTCGCGTGTTCGCGACCCAGCCCCCCCCCCACCACCACCTCCCCCGGAAGGCCCCGGGGATGCCTCAGGCGGCCTTCCCGCCCACCGGCTCGCGCCGCTGCTCGATCGCCCGCCGCAGGACCGACAGGAAGGCGCTCAGGAGCATCACCACCGACCCGATCCAGACGAGGTTGATGAACGGCTTGGTGCTCACCTCGACGGCCAGCGTCTGGCTGTCGGCCGCGACCTCCTGGTTCGGCAGCGACAGGAGCGCCCGACCCGACTGCGGGTCGCCCGAGACGATCGAGATCGTGCCGCCGCTCGGCAGGTAGGCCGGCGTCGAGGTGCGCTTGCCCGACGAGATCACGAACTCCGGCCGCGCCGGCACCGTGCGTCCCCCGATGTCCACCACGATCTCGGCGGTGAGCTTCATGCCGGTGCCGCTCGGTTCGGGCCGGAACCCGTTGAAGGTGTAGCTCACCTCGCCGAAGCGCTTGGTCTCGCCCGGCATGAACCACACACCGCCCACATCGGCCCCGCCGACCATGTCGAGCGGTGCGATGTACACGTCGCGGTTCCAGAACCGCTCGATGTGCGGCTTCTTCATGTAGCCCTGGTTGTACTCGCTCCAGTAGAACTTGGCGTTCGCGGTGAAGTCCCGCTCGGCCGAGGTCACCGCGATGATGGCGTGGTCCTTGCCGTCGGTGGAGTCCCTCTGCATGCCCTGGAAGTTCATCATGTAGCCGAGCACGTTGCGGGTCTCACCGCGCGGCAACTGGACCTGATCGGTGATGCCGTAGCCGCTCGAGGCCACCACGCCGATCAGCATGATCGAGAGCCCCATGTGGCCCAGGAAGGCGGCGCCGTGCTTCCACGAGGCGCGGAAGCCGCGCACCATGACGACCGTGTTGGCCGCGAGCGCGAACGACATCGCGAACAGCACCAGCGCGGGCATGAGCTCGCGCACCCCGGCCACCACCATGACGACCGTGGCCGCGGCCGCGAACGCGATCGAGGGCAGCGCGGCCCGTACGAATGCCTCGGGCTCGCTCTGGCGCCAGCGCAGCAGCGGAGCGATGCCCAGCAGCACGCCCATCGCGACCGCGAGCGGCGCGTTGACGAGGTTGTAGTAGGTGGTCTGGACGTTGCTCGGCGGCCCGAACAGGCGCGTGATGAGCGGCGCGCTCATGCCGATCGTGATGAGGGCGCACATGAGGATGAACACGAGCTGGCCCAGCCACATGAACGACTCGCGCGAGAACGCGCCGAGCGGCTCGGGCGAACGCGGGATGTGCGACAGACGCGAGAACAGCAGCCCGAAGCCCACCACCGCCGCGGTCGCGATCATGAACACGAGGAAGCCGCCGAGCCCGAACGGCAGGTGCCACGTGTCGTTGGCCGCGAACGAGTGCACGGAGAAGTCGGCGAGCACGCCGCTGCGCGTGAGGAACGAGGCGTACAGCACGAGCACGTAGCTCAGGATGGCGAGCACGAAGTTCGTGACGCGCAGCGAGCCGGTGACGCGCTGCACGAGCAGGCCGTGCACGAGCCCGACCGTGGCGAGCCACGGGATGAGCGAACCGTTCTCGACCGGGTCCCAGCCCCAGTAACCACCCCAGCCCAGCACCTTGTAAGCCCACACGCCACCCATGATGAAGCCGGTGGCCTGCACCGCGGTGGCGAACACGGCCCACGGCATGACGGGCTTCACCCAGCCGTCGTAGTCGCGACGCAGGAGTGCGGCGCACGCGATGGCGAACGGGAACAGGAACGACGAGAACCCGATGAACAGCACCGGCGGGTGGATGGTCATCCACCAGTCCTGCAGCAGCGGGTTGAGGCCGACGCCGTTCGTGTAGGCCTCCTTGCTGGCGAGGAACGGTCCGCGCACGGCCCCGATGAACGTGAGCATGATCATGGGGAGGTTCGAGAAGAACATCGCGGTGCGCGCGAGCGAGTGTCGGCTGTACATGAGGAACAGCCCGAGCGTGGTGCTGAGGAACGCCCACAGCAGGAACGTCCCCTCCTGCCCGCCCCAGAACGCCGCGAACACGTAGTACCAGGGCATGTCCTGCGACGAGTAGTCGTGCACGTACTGGAAGTCGAAGCGGTGGCGGAACAGGATCCACCACAGGAACGCGGCCCCGCCGAGCAGCGCGAGCCACTGCACGCGGTACGCGCCGCGAGCGACGGGTTCGGCGCGGTCGTTACCGAGGATGCACAACCACCACGAGAAGCCCGCGGTGACGGCCGACACGAACGCGATCCAGCACAGGACCTGACCCCAGTTGAAGGCCCCGGTGCTGGTGAGGAAGGCCCCGATCGCGAGCCCGCCGACGATCAGCGTGGCGGAGGTGGTGAGCGAGGTGCGATTCACGAGGCGGTCTCCTTCGACATGGGCACACCCTCGGGGTGCTCGGCCCCCTCGGCCTGGTACTTGGACGGGCACTTCACGAGCAGCTGCTGGGCCTCGAAGTGGTCGCCCTGGAAACGACCGATGGCGACCACGCTCACGGCCTGGTCGAAGTTGCCGGGGATGACGCCGCGGTACTCGACCGGCATGACGTCACCGTGGTCGTCCTTCAGGTTGAAGCGGAGGAACTGCTCCTCGGGCTTGAGGACGTAGTCCTTGTCCGCCAGCTTGCCGTTCACCTGCACCAGACCGCTGGAGGTGCGGGCCTCGGCGAAGCCGATGTACGGGGTCATGGTCTTCTTGAAGCTCGACACGCCGACGACCGTGGCCACGGCGAGGAGCACGAGCGCGAGGATGGCCTTGAGGTTCATCGCATCTCCTTCGACTTCGAGGTTCCGGCATCGCTCTGGCGCTCGAGTTCGGAGACGCGCCGATCGACCCGGAGGAGCCACACGAACAACAGCGTCCAGACCAGCAGGGAGACCCCGAGCACCACTCCGTTGTGACCCATCGCGGACCCCTCAGGCATCGGCCGCACGGCGCTCGAGGCGCGTGACCCGCACGCGGAGCACCTGCAACCAGGCATACAGGAACGTGAAACCGACCAGCATGAGCGTGAAGCACAGGGTGATCATGGGATCCATGTCCACCTTGCCCTGCGTGTTGATGATGGGGTCGGGATGCAGCGTGGAGTAGATGCGCGGCACCACGAACATGAGCGGCGGGACCGACACGAACGCGACCAGCGAGTACACGGCGGAGAGCCGGGCCCGCTTCTCGTCGCCCTCGATGCTCCCCCGCAGCGCGAGGTAGGCGGCGTAGATGAGGAACAGGAAGAAGATGCTCGTCTGACGCGGGTCCCAGTTCCAGTAGGCGCCCCACATCGCCTTGGCCCACAGCGCCCCCGAGACCGAGGCGACGATGCAGAACAGCAGGCCGAGTTCGGCGGCGGCCGCGGCGTGGTCGTCATGGCGCAGGTCGCGCTTCCAGAGGTACATCGCACTCTGGATCATGGACCACGCGAGTGCGACCACGGTGATCCACGCGGCAGGAACGTGGAAGTAGAGGACGCGCGTGGTCTCGGCCAACACCGGGACCAGCGGGGCCTGCGTCAGGGCGACGGTCATCGTGACCGCGACCCACAGGTAGATGCCGATGCGCCAGATCATGGTGATCGGGCCGGACGACGGTGAGGCGGCCTTGCCCCGTCCCGGCTCAGTCCTCCCAGAGATGGTCATAGAGTAACAGCCCGATGGCGAACAGTGCCACCGCGTAGGCCCCGAGCAGTCGCAGGTACGGGTCCACCGGCATGCCCTCCCACTGGGCGCGCATGCCACCCACACCGGCGGCGAGCACGGGCAGCAGCACGGGCAGCGAGACGCCCGCGAACAGCGCCCCCCGACCGCGCGTCTGCGCGATGACCGCGCCGATCAGCGTGCTCGAGGCCGAGAGAGAGAGCGTTCCCAATCCCAATACGGCGAGGAACGGCCCCCAGTGCAGCGGCGGCGCCCCGGTGAACACGAGGAACAACGGCACCGTGACCGCCTCGACGACGATCAGGAAGACGAGGTTGAAGCCGAACTTGCCGAGCGCGATCGCGGTCGGTGAGGCGACGAGGCGCAGCAGCAGCATGGTGCGGGCCTCGGTCTCGCGCACGAACGCGTGGCTCATCGAGGCGAGCGCGGCGAACAGGAGCGTGAGCCAGAACAGCGCCGCCAGGATGTCGGTGCGGTCGGGGATGCGTCCCGCCGCGAACGTGATCGCGGCGAGGCTCGCGACGGCGAACAGCACCGCGGCGTTGAGCCCGTAGCGCGTGCGCCACTCGCTGCGCCACTCCTTGCCCAGCAGCGCCCAGAACCTACGCATCGAGCGCCACCCCCCGCGTCGCGAGCGCGGACTCGGCCGGGTCGTTGGTCGCGATCAGCACCAGTCCGCGCGCGGCGTGCCGCTCGACCACCGCGCGCACCACCCCACGACCGTGGTCGTCGAGATGGCTGCCGGGCTCGTCGAGCAGCAGCACGGCCGGGTCGTGCAACACCGCGAACGCGATCCGCAGCCGCTGCTTCATGCCGCTCGAGTACGCGGCGACGCGGTCGTCGGCGCGCTGGGCGAGCCCCACCTCGTCGAGCGCGGCGGCCGCGGCCCGTGCCGCATCGGCGAGAGGTCGGGGGTCGCCAGACCGACCGCGAGACGACGCCCGTTCGGCGGCAGCGAGCGACCCTCGAGCGTCAGCTGCAACCGTCCCGAGCTCGGACGCAGCAACCCCGCGACGATGCGCAGCAGCGTGCTCTTGCCACTGCCGTTCGGACCGGTCACCGAGACCGCGCCCGGACCGTCGAAAGCGAACGACAGCGTATGGATGTGCGTGCGGCGACGGCCGTACCGATGCGTGAGCCCCTCGGCCTCGACCCGCACCGCACGCACGCTCATGCGCGCCCCTTCGAGGTCGGCGGTGGCAGCTCGGAGAGCAGCCGCTCGACCTCGGGGAGCACGCGCTCGCGCGCCTGCTCACGGGTGCCGCGCAACTGCACGCCCGCGGCGTGCAGGTGTCCGCCACCGCCGAGCCGCGCACACACGCCGTCGATCGCGACCCGACCGGTGGAGCGCAGGCTCACCTTGACCTTCCCGGGCTCGACCTCGCTGAACAGCGCCACCGCCTCGACGCCCTCGATGGCGCGCGGCAGGTCCACCAGCCCCTCGGTGTCGGCGCCCACCAGTCCGTGGCGCGTGAACTGCTCCGGGGCGACCTCGAGCACCACCAACTGCCCGCCGTGGCGCATCTCGAGCGCCGAGAGCGCCTCCCCGAAGAACCGCATGCGGCCCGCCGGAGCCGTCTGGGAGACACGCGTGTTCACGAGCGCGGAGTCCACGCCGGCCTCGACGAGAGCGGCGGCCATGCGCAGCGAGCGGGCATCGGTGTTCGTGTAGCGGAACCAGCCGGTGTCGGTGGCGAGCCCCACGTAGAGGGCGTCGGCCGCGATCGCGTCGGGCGTGACGCCCGCCTCGGCCATCAACTCGTACACGAGCACCGCGGCCGCCGCGCAGTCGGGCTCGACCACGTTGACCTGCCCGAAGCCGTCGTGCGTGGCGTGGTGGTCCACGATCGCGACCGCGATCGCATGACGATCGATGTGGTGCGCGAGCCGTCCGATGCGCTGACGGTTCGAGGTGTCCAGCACCACGAGTGCGTCGGCCTCGGCGAACCGCTGCTCGGCGAGCCCCTCGTCGTACACCTCGACGGGACCGGCGTCGGCGAGCCAGCCGAACGCGTGCGGCGTGGGCGAGTCGTTGAGGATGCGCACGTCCTTACCCAACGCGCGCAGCAGGCGCGCGAACGCGATCTCGCTGCCGATCGCGTCCCCGTCGGGATTGATGTGCGTGGTGAGCAGGAAGCGCTGGTGGCGCTGCACGAACTCGTGCAGTGCGGCGCGCGCGGTGCGGACGGCGGGCGCGCTCATCGGGCCCCCGCGGGCACGAGCCCCGCGACCTCGCGCACGAACCACGCGTGCAGGCGGCGGTCGCCGGTCAGTTCGGGGTGGAACGCGATCGCCGCGACGTGCCCCTGACGCACGCCCACGGGCTCGCCCTGATAGCGCGCGAACACCTCGACACCCGCGCCGACCCGCCGGATGCGCGGCGCGCGGATGAACACACCGTCCACCGCTCCCCCGAGGGCGGGCGCGTCGACCGCGGCCGCGAACGAATGCACCTGGCGTCCCCATGCGTTGCGCTCGACACGGACGTCGAGCGCCCCCAGCGTGGGTCGCGGCAGGCGATCGGCCTCGCGCGCGAGCAGGATGAGGCCCGCGCACGTCCCCAGCACCGGACGCGTGCGCACGAACCGCTCGAGCGGCGCACGCAGGCCGGTCGAGTCGAGCAGGCGCAGCATGGTCGAGGACTCCCCGCCCGGCAGCACCATCGCCTCGAGCCCCTCGAGGTGCTCGGGCAGCGACACGCGCACCGGGGCACAGCCCACCTCGGCGAGCGCGGTCGCGTGCAGGGCGAAGTCCCCCTGCACCGCGAGCACGCCGACGCGCGGCGGACCGCTCGGCACGGGCCGCGTCGTCACACGAGCCGGGCGCATGCCGCGCACCGCGCTCGACGCGCGAGGGCGGCCCCGGCGGCGATCACCAGCCACGCTTGGCAAGCAGTTCGCCCTCGGTGAGCGTCTCGAGCGAGATGCCGCGCATCGGCTGCGGCAGCCCGGTGCTGATGTCCTTGAGCAGGTCGGGACGATCCCAGTTGGCGACGGCCTGCACGATGGCGCGCGCGGTGCGCGCCTGATCGCGACGCTGCTCCTTCGGGCGCGCGGGGTCGCCCACCTCGAAGATGCCCGAGCCCACGAACACGGCCTCGGCGCCGAGCTTCATCATGAGCGCGGCGTCGGCCGGCGTGGCCACGCCACCCGCGGCGAAGTTCGGCACCGGCAGCTTGCCGGTGCGCGCGACCTCGCGCACGAGCTCGAACGGGGCGCCGAGGTGCTTGGCCTCGGCCATGAGCTCGTCGGCGGTCATCGTGGTGAGCTTGCGCATGTGCGAGACGACGGTGCGCATGTGACGCACGGCCTCGACCACGTTGCCGGTGCCGGCCTCGCCCTTGGTGCGGATCATGGCGGCGCCCTCGCCGATGCGGCGCAGCGCCTCGCCGAGATCGCGACAGCCGCACACGAACGGCGCCTTGAAGTCGTGCTTCCAGACGTGGTTCGTCTCGTCGGCGGGCGTGAGCACCTCGGACTCGTCGATGAAGTCGATCTCGAGCGCCTCGAGGATCTGCGCCTCGACGAGGTGACCGATGCGGCACTTCGCCATGACCGGGATGTCCACCGCCTTCTGGATGGCCGCGATCATCGAGGGGTCGCTCATGCGCGCGACACCGCCGGCCTTGCGGATCTGCGACGGGATGCGCTCGAGCGCCATGACCGCCGCCGCCCCCGCCTCCTGCGCGATGGTGGCCTGCTCGACGTTCATGACGTCCATGATGACGCCACCCTTGAGCATCTCGGCGAGACCGACCTTGAGGCGGAACGCCTCCTCCTGCGACACGGCCGCCGGTGCGGAGCCGTTGCGGTGCGGCGCGGCCTTGCTGGGGCGGCTCTGGTGGGTGCGCTTCATGTGGGAGTCCTCCGTCGGATGTTCGACCGCGCGCCCGCGGGCACGCGGCGCGGTTCAGGCACTGCGTTCCATGGTCGTCCCGCCCAGGGCGCGCAGGCGCGCGACCACCGCGGGCACGACCGCGGCGAGGCGGGTCACATCGTCGTCGTCGTTCTCGGTCCCGAGCGAGAACCGCACGCTCGCGTGCGCCTCGTCGGGGGTGCGTCCCATCGCCAACAACACGTGGCTGGGTCCGGCGAGTGCGTGACTGCACGCGCTGCCGGTGGAGACCTCGATCCCCTCGCGGTCGAGCTCGTGCAGCACCGCCTCGCCGTCCACCCCCGTGAAGCACAGATTGAACGTGCCGGCGGCGCGCCGTCCGGGGTCGCCGTTCAGGGTGCACGCGGGCACGCCCGCGAGCAGGTCCGCGAGGAGTCGATCGGTGAGCGCGGCGACGCGCGCGGGTTCGCCCGCCTCGAGCGCGGTGAGAGCGAGTTCGGCGGCCACGCCCATGCCGACGATCGCGGGCACGTTCGGGGTCCCGGCGCGCAGACCGTGCTCGTGCTGACCGCCGCGCACGCGCGGCTCGAGCCGCGTGCGGCGCCGCGCGAACAGGGCGGCCGAGCCCAGCGGGCCGTGGAACTTGTGCGCCGCCACGCTCACGAGGTCGGCCCCCCAGTCGTCCACGCGCACCGCGAGTCGGCCCGGGGCCTGCACCGCGTCCACGTGGAACAGGGCACCGACGCCCTTCGCGAGCGCACCGACCGCCTCGAGGGGCTGCCGCACGCCGGTCTCGTTGTTCACCGCCATGACGCTCACGAGCGCGACGTCGTCGGCGAGCGATGCGGCGAGCGCGTCGAGGTCCACCGTGCCGTCGCGAAGCGCGGGCACCACGGTGAGCGCGAAGCCCTCGGCCTCCAGCGCACGCGCGGTGGCGAGCACCGAGGCGTGCTCGATCGCGCTCACGACCAGACGCCGCCGCGACGAGGCGTGCATCGCCCCCGAGATCGCGAGGTCGTTGGACTCGCTGCCGGTCGCGGTGAACACGACCTCCTCGGCGCGTGCACCCATGAGGCGCGCGACCGCGGCGCGAGCGGATTCGAGCGCGTCGCGCGCGCTCTCCCCGCGGGCGTGCACGCTCGCGGGGTTGCCGAACCGTTCCCCCAGCCACGGACGCATGGCCTCGACCACCCTCGGGTCGGGCCGCGTCGTGGCGGCGTGGTCGGCGTGGATGCGCTTCAAGCGCTCGCCCCCACACCCGAACCCAACGTGGTGATGCTGATGCGCTGCGCGACCGCGCCCGCGATGGCGCGGAACGATGCGGCGGTCTCGCTCGCGGGCAACGACGCCACGACCGGGGCGCCCTGGTCACCGCCCTTGCGGACGTCGGACTCGAGCGGCAGCGAACCCAGGAACGGCAGGCCCAGTGCGAGCGCACGCGTGCGCGCGTCACCGCTCGAGAAGACCTCGTGACGGGTCGCGCAGTTGCCGCACAGGAACCAGCTCATGTTCTCGATCACGCCCAGCACGGGCACCTGCAGCTTCTCGAACATGCGCACGGCCTTGACCGAGTCCTCGATCGCGACCGTGCTCGGCGTCGTCACGATGACCGCACCGGTGACCACGGTCTGCTGGATGAGCGACAGCTGCACGTCGCCCGTGCCCGGCGGCAGGTCCACGATGAGGTAGTCGCAACCCGACCAGTCCACGTCGGTGAGGAAGCTCTTGATGGCCCCGTGCAGCATGGGCCCGCGCCACACCACCGCCTCACCGGCGTCCACGAGCAGTCCCATGGACATGAAGCGGATGCCGTGCGCCTCGACGGGCACGATGCGGCCCTCGCGCTGGAACGGCTGACGCTGCACACCCATCATGCGCGGCATGTTGGGACCGTAGATGTCGCCGTCGAGCAGCCCCACGGTCGCGCCGGTCTGTGCGAGCGCGATGGCGAGGTTGGCGGCCACGGTGCTCTTCCCCACGCCGCCCTTGCCGGAGCCCACCGCGATGACGTGTCCCACCCCCTCGAGCGCCTTGCGATCGGCCGACGGGTCCTTGGGCTTGCGCACGCGGCTCGTGGTGGTGATGTCCACACCGGTCACGCCCGGGATGCGCGTGACCGCGGTGCGACAGTCGTCCTCGATCTGCGCCTTGAGCGGGCAGGCGGACGTCGTGAGCACGAGGGTGAACGACACCTGTCCGCCGTCCACGCGCACGTCCTCGATCATGCCGAGCGTGACGAGGTCGCGATGCAGGTCGGGGTCGTTCACCGTGCCGAGCGCGGCGAGGACGGCTTCCGGGGTGATCAACGGGGGTTCCTCGGGGGCGAAGGTCAGGGGTTCGAGGGACGACGCGGGCCGCGGCGGGATTCCCACCACTCACGCAGCCGGTTGATGCCGATCGCGAGCAGCACGGTGCCGCCGATGAGCACGGCGGCGACCACGAGACCGGACGCGTAGGACATCGGCTACTCCGCGTGGACCTGCGTGACCTGCGGCAGCTTGAAGCGCAGGTAGCGCTCGATGCCGTTGCGCAGCGTGGTCGTGGAGCTGGAGCAACCGCTGCACGCACCGTGCAGACGGATGCGGACGACCCCCTCGGTGGTCACGTCCACCAACTCGAGGTCGCCGCCGTCCGACTGCACCATCGGGCGCAGCTGCTGGATGACTTTCTCGACGTCTTCGCGCATCATCGTCCCCTCGGCCGACCGCGTCGCGGACCGGCCACGAGTGGCCCCGGGGTGCTCCCCGCCGGGCCGTGCGACCGGGCTCGGGGCTCCCCCACCATGCAGGGCAACACGGTAGACTATGCCCCATGAGAGGACCCGTCAAAACGCGGGGAACGCCCCGGAAGGGCGAATTGGCGCGGGCGTGACGAATACGACCGCGCCCGCCGAAGGGCCTTCGCCAGGAGCCGCGCAGGACCGCGTCCCGAGCCAGCCGTTCCACGGCCTCGACGAGTTGTGGCTGCAGGTCGCCGGCACGCTCTGCAACCTCTCCTGCCGTCACTGCTTCGTGACCTGCGGCCCCACCGAGGAGCGCCACGCCATGATGTCGCGCGCCGAGGTGGCCGCGCGCGTCGCCGAGGGTGTGGCGCTGGGGGTGCGTGAGGTCTACCTCACCGGTGGCGAACCGTTCCTGAACCCCGAGCTCGAGGGGATCGTCGAGGACACGCTCGCGCACGCGCCGGTCACCGTGCTCACGAACGGCACGCTGTTCACCGCGCGCCGCGTGGCGTGGCTCTCGGACCTCACGCGCGCGAGCCGTTACGCGCTCGAGATGCGCATCTCGCTCGACGGGCTCGATGCGCCGTCGCACGACTCGTTCCGCGGCCCCGGCGCCTGGCTGCGCACGCTCTCCGGGCTTCGCGCGCTGGTGGCCGCGGGACTCGCACCGATCGTCACGGTGACGCGACCCGACGACGAGGACCCACTCGCGTTCGCGAGCCGTGCCACGGCGGCCCTGCACGCCGAGGGCATCGCCGATCCGCGCCTGAAGCTGCTGCCCATGTTCCGACTCGGCCGCGAGGTGGAGCGCTCGGGCTCGAGCGGTCCGTTCACCACGCTCGCGGGGCTGCCGCCCGAGGCGTTCGATGCGCACCGCCTGCAGTGCGGCCACGGCCGCGCGGTGACGAGTCGAGGC
>JBEGJG010000120.1:0-6612 GCA_041184705.1 Candidatus Eiseniibacteriota bacterium | reverse complement strand
TCGCTCGGGCCGCGCGTCGAGGTGGAGCGTGTGCGCGTGGACGGTCTGCGCACCACGCGACCCGAGGTGGCCGCGCGCGCGTTGGGACCGCTCGCCGGTCTGCCCTACAATCCGGTCGCGGCACGTGCGGGGGCCGCACGGCTCTCGCAGCTCGGGGTGTTCACGCGCGCCGAGTACGTGGGGCTGGAGCCCGGGACCCGCTGGGAGCGGGGCACGCTGGCGTTCCGCGTCGAGGAGCCGCGCTACAACCGGTTCGAGGGCGCGCTCGGCGTGCAGGGTTCGGCCGGTCTGGTCGGACGCGTCGCGCTCGATCTGGACAACCTGCTCGGCACCGCGCGCGCGGCCTCGCTGCTCTGGCAGTCGCGCGGCGCGGGGCGGAGCGATTTCGAGGTGCGTTACGTCGAGCCGTTCCTGGCCGGGACGCCGTTCCGGGGCGAGTTCGGGTTGGCTCAGCAGTTGCAGGATTCCACCTACACGCGCACGCGTTGGGGTGTGCGGGTGGGACATGCGCTCGGCACGGGCGACCGGATCGAGGCGGGCTACGAGGAGGAGCGGGTGGTGCGGACGCAGGGAGGCTCGGTGAACGCCGCGCTGCGCAACACGGTGTTCGCGTGGGAGCGTGACGGTCGGGACGACCGCGTCTCGCCGCGTACCGGCGCGCGCCTGCGTCTCGCCGGCACCGGTGTGTTCAAGCGCGAGACATTCCGCGCCCCCGTCGCGGGCGAGCCCGCCACGCGCGGTTCACGCGCCGGGATCGCTGAAGCCGCGCTCGAGCTGCACCGTCCGCTGGGGCCGCGTCGCGGGCTGGCGCTCGAGCTCTCGGGCACCGGTCGGTTCAGCGGCGAAGCCGTGCTCGAGGACTACGAGCGCACGCCGGTGGGTGGGGCGCGCACGCTGCGGGGTCACGACGAGGAGGAGTTCCGGGTCGATCGCGTCGCGCTCTCCCGCTTGGAGCTGCGCGCCTTCCCGGGCAGCGTGGGCGAGCGGATCGCGCTGTTCTGGGACCACGCCGAGATGCTCACGCGCGAGCCCCTCGCCACGGGTGGCACGCGCGCGGTGCGTCAGGGCGCCGACGGTGTGGGTTTCGGGCTGCGCCTCGTCTCGGGGGCCGGCTGGGTGGACGTGGACTACGGTGTCGCCCCCGGGCGTGGCGTGCGCGACGGTCGTCTCCACCTGCGCCTCGTGAGCACGTTCTAGCGTGTCGCTCGTCTCGCAGGTCGAGCACGCGTTCGGGCCCGGCGGGGCGCTCTCGCGGCACTGGCCCGAGTGGGAGGAACGCCCCGGACAGCGCGCGCTCGCGATCGAGGTCGCGCGCACGCTGGAGTCGGGCGGCGTCCTGCTCGCCGAGGCGCCCACCGGGGTCGGCAAGTCGCTCGCGTACCTGCTGCCCGCGGCGCTGCACGCGGCCGCCACCGACGAGCGCGTCGTGGTGGCCACGTGCACGAGGTCGCTGCAGGACCAGTTGTTCGAGCGCGACCTGCCCGCGGTGCTCGCCGCGCTCGGGCTGGACGTGCCGGTGGCCCTGCTCAAGGGCAAGCAGAACTACCTGTGTCCGCGCGCGCTCGAGGTCGTCTCGCCCGATGGGAGCGAGGAGATCGAGTTGGTGGACGCGCTGCGATCGTGGGCCGACACCGACCCCGCCGGCGACCTCGATCGCTTCGCGCAGGCCGATCGCGAGTCGTTCCGTCGCCTGCGCGGGCGCGTCGCCACCGACCCTTCGGCGTGCAGCGCGGCCACCTGCCGCCGTGGACGCGAGTGCTTCTGGGTGCGCGCGCGTCGCCGCGCGGCCGACGCGCGCCTCGTGGTGGTGAACCATGCCCTGCTGGCGCGCGCCTCGGACGCAGAAGGGCTGCTGCCGCCGTTCGACGCGCTCATCGTGGACGAGGCGCACCGGCTCGAGGGCGTGCTCACCTCGCAACTCGAGCGCTCGGTGTCGCGCAACCGCATCGAGGAGCTGCTGCGTCTCACCGGGTCGCTGTCCGGGGGCAAGCGCGGCGGCACGGGGTTGCTCGCGCGCGTGCGGTCGTTCGCGCTACCGCTGCTCGACTCGGGCTCTCCCGGGCGGGCCCGATTGCACGAGGACCTCGACCGGCTCTCGGAGCGCGCCGAGCACATCCGCGCCGACGCCGACGCGCTGTTCGAGCGCATGGCGCTGGCGGGCGAGGGGACCGGCAGCCCTTACGGTCGACGCGTGCGGCATCGCGGCGTCGAGCAGTTGTTCGGTCGCGACCTGGGTCCGCTCGACGTGATGCTGGAGCACGCGCGCCACTACGGCGAGGTGATGCGCAGGGCCGCGTCCGCGCTCCAGATCGCCGAGGCCCGTGCCGGGTCGGCGGGCGAGGAGTTGCAGGCCGAGCTCGAGACCATCGGGGCGCGCTGGCAGAACCTGCACGACGACCTCGCGCTGCTGGCCGACGCCGACCATCGCGACTGGGCCTACTGGCGCAGCCAGGGGCCGAGCGCCAAGGGCGCCGAGCTGCACGGCGCCCCGGTCTGGGTGGGGGACCACGCGCGCCGGTTGCTGCGCGGTGGGGCCCGCGCCGCCATCCTCACCTCGGCCACGCTCTCGGCCTCGGGCGACTTCGAGTGGGCCGCCGAGCGTCTGGGGCTGGGAGAGGAGGCGGGGGTGCCGTACGAGACCCTCACCGTGCCGAGCCCGTTCCCGCTCGAGCGCCAGATGCGCGCGTTCGTGCTGGAATCCGACGCCGACGAGTCCGAGGCGGTCGCGCAGGTGGTCGCCGCGCTGTGGCGCACCGCGCGCCGCAACACGCTGGTGCTGTTCACCGCCCATGAGCGTCTGCGCCGGGCGCACCAGCGCCTGCGCGCGCTCCTGCCCGCGACCGCGCCCCTGTGGGCGCAGGACCGCGACGGCCCGGCGGGCCTGCTCGCCGAGCGCTTCCGCAGCCAGCGCGGCGCGGTCTTGCTCGGCGTCGCGAGCCTGTGGGAAGGTGTGGACTTCCCGGGTGAGGCGCTCGAGGTGCTGGTGGTCACGCGACTACCGTTCTCGGTGCCCGACGACCCGGTGGTCGAGGCTCGCGCCGAGCGGTTGCGCGAACGCGGACTCGATCCGTTCCGCCACGACGCGGTGCCCGAGGCGGTCATGCGGTTCCGGCAGGGCGTGGGCCGATTGATCCGGCGCGCGACCGACCGGGGAGTGCTGGTGGTGTGCGACCCGCGACTCGAACGCGCGTCGTACCGGCGGCCGTTCCGGGCCGCGCTCCCCGTGGAACCCCGACCGTGGCGGGATCCCCGCGGACTCGCTCACGAGGCCGGTGCCTTCCTCGCGGGCGGACCCGAAGCGCCCTGGGAGGAGAGTCCGTGATCCGGTTGGGTGTGAGCAGACTGACGCTCGACGACGTGGTCGAGGTGGCGCGCGCCGAGGCGCGCGTCGAGTTGCCCGCCGAGGCGCGCCAGCGCGTCGCCGCGGCTCGCCGCGTGGTGGACGAGGCCGTGTCCTCGGGCCGTGTCGTGTACGGCGTCACGACGGGGTTCGGTCCGCTCAAGGATCGCACCATCCCCGCCGACGAGGTGCGTGCCCTGCAGCTCAACCTGGTGCGTTCGCACTGCGCGGGCACCGGGCCGTCGTCGCCGCGCGAGGTGGTGCGCGCCATGCTGCTGTTGCGTGCGCACTCGCTCGCCATGGGGCATTCGGGGGTGCGGGCCGAGGTCATCGAGATGCTGGTCGAGATGCTCGAGCGGCACGTCACCCCGGTGGTGCCCATCCAGGGGTCGGTGGGCGCGTCGGGCGACCTCGCGCCGCTCGCGCACATGGCGAGCGTCATGGTGGGCGAGGGCGAGGCGTGGCTGGGCGACCAGCGCATGCCCGCCGGGCTCGCCCTGCGCGGCGCCGGCTTGCAGCCGCTGACGCTCGAGGCCAAGGAGGGGTTGGCCCTCATCAACGGCACCCAGTTCTCGACCGCGTGGGCCGCACTCGCGTGCGCCGACGCCGAGCGGGTCTGGGAGGCCGCGGTCGGTGCGGCGGCGCTCTCGACCGAGGTGCTCATGGGCTCGTTCACGCCCGCGCGCGAGGATGTGAATGCGCTGCGTCCGTACCGCGGGGCGCACGAGGCCGCGCGCCGTCTGCGCGCCTACTCGCGCGGCAGCGCCATCGTGGAGTCGCACAAGGACTGCGCCCGCGTGCAGGACGCCTACAGCCTGCGCTGCGTGCCGCCCGTCATGGGCGCGTCGTGGGACGCCATCCTGCACGTCGAGCAGCAGCTCGAGGTCGAGCTCAACTCGGTCAACGACAACCCGCTCGTGTTCGCGGAGCACGGCGAGGCGGTCTCGGCGGGTCTGTTCCACGCCCAGCCGGTCGCCCTCGCGGCCGACTACCTCAAGATCGCGGTCGCCGAGATCGCATCGCTCTCGGAGCGTCGCATCGACCGGCTCGTGGACGCCCGCGTCTCGGGGCTGCCCGACTCGCTCGCCGCTCAGCCCGGGATCGAGTCCGGTTACATGATGGCGCAGTACGCCGCGGCCGCGCTGGTCTCGGAGAACAAGACGCTCGCGCACCCGGCGAGCGTGGACAGCATCCCGACCGGCGCCGGGGTCGAGGACCACGTCAGCATGGCGCCCATCGCGGGACGCTACGCGCGTCACATCACCGATCACGCCGCGCGCGTCGTCGCGCTCGAACTGCTGTGCGCCTGTCGTGCGCTCGAGTTCAAGCGGCCGCTCAAGGCGGGTGAGGGCAGCGAGATGCTCTACGGTGCGGTGCGCCGCGTGGTGCCTGCGCCCGAGGGCGACCGTCCGCTGCAGGGCCCGTGCGAGGAGTTGGCGCGTTGGGTCATGTCGGCCGGTCCGCAACGCATCGCCGAGGAGGTTCTGTCGTCATGACGCCCGCCACCGCTCGCACCGTCCGCGCCGCGCACGGCTCCACCCTGACCTGCAAGGGTTGGGTGCAGGAGGCCGCGCTGCGCATGCTCATGAACAACCTCGATCCCGACGTGGCCGAGCGTCCCGAGGATCTCGTGGTCTACGGCGGGACCGGACGGGCGGCGCGCAGCTGGGAGGCGTTCGACCGCATCGTGGCGGCGCTGCGCGCGCTGGGCAACGACGAGACGCTGCTGGTGCAGAGCGGCAAGCCGGTGGGCGTGTTCCGCACGCATGCGGACGCGCCGCGCGTGCTCATCGCGAACTCGAACCTCGTGCCGCGCTGGGGCACGTGGGAGCACTTCCGCGAACTCGAGGCGAAGGGCCTCATGATGTACGGCCAGATGACGGCGGGCTCGTGGATCTACATCGGCTCGCAGGGCATCGTGCAGGGCACGTTCGAGACGTTCGCCGAGTGCGCCGAGCGCCACTTCGGCGGCACGCTCGCCGGTCGTCTCGTGCTCACGGCCGGTCTCGGCGGCATGGGTGGGGCGCAGCCGCTCGCCGTGACCATGAACGGGGGCGTGTGCCTGGCCGTCGAGGTGGAGGCCGCGCGCGCCGAGCGCCGGGTCGCCACCGGTTACTGCGACCGCGTCACGCACTCGCTCGAAGAGGCCCTGGCGTGGTGCCGTGAGGCGGTGGCCGCCCGTCGTCCGCTCTCGGTGGGTCTGGTGGGCAACGCCGCCGAGGTCATCCCGGCACTGCTCGAGCGCGGGGTGGTCCCCGACGCCGCCACCGACCAGACGAGCGCGCACGATCCGCTCACCGGTTACGTGCCCGTGGGCATGACCGTCGAGCAGGCCGTCGAGGCGCGCGTCTCGCGTCCCGACGAGGTCATCCGCCGCGCCCGCGAGTCCATGGCCACCCACGTGCGTGCGCTGATCGGCATGCGTGCGCGCGGCACGGTGCTGTTCGACTACGGCAACAACCTGCGCGGTGAGGCCGAGAAGGGTGGACTGCCGCACGCCGAGGCGTTCTCGTACCCCGGGTTCGTGCCCGAGTACATCCGGCCGCTGTTCTGCGTGGGTAAGGGGCCGTTCCGCTGGGCCGCGCTCTCGGGCGACCCCGAGGACATCCGCATCACCGACGAGGCCGCGCTCGCCGAGTTCCCCGACGACGCGCGCCTGCATCGCTGGATCCCGCTCGCGCAGAAGCACGTCCGCTTCCAGGGCCTGCCGGCGCGCATCTGCTGGCTCGGCTACGGCGAGCGGCACCGCCTCGGGCTGCGCTTCAACCGGCTCGTGCGCGAGGGCAAGCTCAAGGCGCCGATCGTCATCGGTCGCGACCATCTCGACACCGGCTCGGTCGCCTCGCCGTGGCGCGAGACCGAGGGCATGCGCGACGGCAGCGACGCGGTGGCCGATTGGCCGCTGCTCAACGCGCTGCTCACGACCGCCTCGGGCGCATCGTGGGTCTCGTTGCACCATGGCGGCGGCGTGGGGATCGGCAACTCCATCCACAGCGGCATGGTGGTGGTGTGCGACGGCTCGCCCGAGGCCGACGCGCGTCTCGCGCGCGTGCTCGTGAACGACTGCGGCACGGGCGTCATGCGCCATGCCGACGCCGGCTACGAGGCCGCCATCGCGCACGCCCGCGCCACGGGCATGAACCTGCCCGGGATCACCGACCGCGCATGAGCTATTGGCCGGCGCACGACCCGTCCGGGAAGGCCGTGGCCGGCCGCACCGCCTACCTCATCCTGCACAACACCTCCGAGGTGGTGACGCCCGACGCCGAGGG
>JBEGJG010000119.1:0-6638 GCA_041184705.1 Candidatus Eiseniibacteriota bacterium | reverse complement strand
CCGGGTGCGTCCGCACCGGGGGCGAGCGGGTTGCGATGCCGGTGCCGTGCACCGGATCGCGGGGGTGACCGCACCCGAGGGCGCGGTCACGACTCCATCATCGCACGGCTCGTGCCGCTTGCCACGACGGTTGTGCGCCAGCGGTTTGGCGCATCGGCCCGACCCGGGGCGTCGTGCACGCCGTCGCGGGTGTGGCGGGAACGCCGCATCGCATCCTGCAATGCCGACGCCCGCATCCGTGTTCGGACGCGGGCGTCGAGTGTGCGTCGAGAACGCTCAGCGCGCGAGCGGGGCCAGCACCTCGCCGAGCCAGTCACGTGTCCCGCTCTCACGTGCGAGCGCGGGGTAGCGCAGGCCGGCGCGGTAGTCGAGCAGGTGGGTGCGGAAGAACCCCTTGTTCTCGCACAGCAGTTCGACGCGGCCCGACCGCGGGCTGCCCTCGATCGCGTCGTTCAGCACCTCGGGCGAGTAGCGGCGACCGTCCACCGCGACCACGAGCATCGCGGGCGCGACGCCCGCGACGTCGGCCGGCGCGCCCGGGACCACGTCCACCACCCGGCCGTCCGAGTCGAGTCGCAGCCCGAGCGAGTGCATCTCCTCCACCGCCTCGTCCATCACGGCCTCGGAGCGCTGCACCGGCCCCATGCTGTCGGCCCACGTCATGCGCCAGCCGCCGGCGGAGATGCCCGCGAGCGGTGCGTCGGGGGCGACCTCGAGCACGCGCTGACGCACGAACCCGCGCCAGTCGTACGGCTGCACCGCCTCGAGCCCAGCGATGACGTCGTCGAGCGTGTAGGGCTTCACCTCGGCGCCGCGGTTGGGGCCGCCGTGGAACGCGCGACAGAAGTCGTCGAGCGACCTCGCGCCCTTGGACAGGCGACGGATCGTGACGTCGGCGTCGAGCCACACGAGCAGACCCTCGTCGTAGAAGTCCACGCCGCGCCGCCACGTGGCCCACGCCGAGCGGGCCTCGTACAACTCCTGCGCCTGCGTGCCCGTGTCCACGAGCGGCCGCCAGAGTCGCCCACGCCGGGCCTGCGCCGTCGCGGCGATCGCCGCGAGCTCGTCGCGCGACTCGTCGGGCGTGCGCAGGCCCGCGCGCGCGGCGAGCACGAACCCGAGGTACTGCGTGAGCCCCTCGTACACCCACAGCAACTCGCCCTGCATGGGCGTGGTGTGGTCGGAGGTGGCGAGCCCCGCGGGCCGGCGGAACTTGCCGTTCCACGAATGGGCGTACTCGTGCGCGAGCAGCAGGCCCTGATCGCGCTTGGCGTCGTCGTCGAGCCACCAGCGCTCGGGGCCGCGATTGTCGCTCGACTCGTGGTGCTCGAGCCCGAAGTGCGCGACGTGATCCGACAGCGACACCAGGAAGTCGTAGTGCCGGTAGTGCTCGCTGCGGAACAGGGCGCGGGCCTCACGCACGAGTCGGCGCAGGGCGGCCTCGTCCGTCTCATCAATCCCCAGTCCCTGCGGCGAGTCCGACGCCATGCGCAGCCGCACGGGGATGCTGTCGCCGGGCGTGAGCTCGACGGTGCGGAAGTACCGGCCCGCGAGCACGGGCGAGTCCACGAGGCGCGTGAACGAGCACGGCTCGAACACGATCGTGGCGCCCGGGCTGGGGCGCGACGCGAGCGCGGTGGCGTACTCCCAGCGGTCGGGCAGACGCAGCGAGGCCGCGACGACGAGCGCGTCGGGTTTGCGGCCCGCGGGCTGGAACGCGACCTGGTTCCACGACAGGAGCAGCAGCTGCGGGGTGGCGCACGCCGCCGAGGTGTAGCCGTCGGTGCCGTGGTCGAGCAGGAAGTCGAACGAGAGCCGCACCTCGCGCGCGCCCGCGGGCACGGTGACGCGCAGCGTGTTCATGTCCACCGGGTCGCGCGTCCACGCCAGCGTGCGTTCGCCCGCGCGCAGCACGAGGCCCGCCACGTCCACATTGGGACCCGTGGGCGAGTGCTCGCCCGGGATCCACTTGGGATACGAGATCGCGAACGCCCCCGGCTTGGCGGGGAACGTCTGCACGATGTGCAGCAGACCACGCGGGGCCTCGCGCGCGTCCACCTCGACCGTGAGATCCTGCGCGTGCACCGGCACGGTGACGAGGAGTGTGAGCGTCGCGAGCGCGGCGATGAGGATGCGGGGCGACATGGTCCCTCCGGGTGGACCGTCGGAGGCGACCGACGGGTGGGGCGGAACGACTTCGGCCCGCTCGGCGCGTGGGCGCCGGACGGGCCGAGGTCGGGAACGGTTCAGCGCTTGCGCGGAGTCGGTGCGACGGTCGGCGCAGGCGGTGCGACGGGGGCGGTGCCGGGCAGCGGCACGAGCGAGCCCTCGGGCACGCGGCGCGACAGGCGAGCGAACGGGTGCAGGTCCTGATCGGCGTCGTTCCACGGTGAGCGACGATAGAACCAGTCGGCGCGGGCGCGCGGGTCGCGCGCGAACGTGGTGTCGGAGGCGACCTTGCCGAGGAACTCCGAGGCCAGCTTGGGATCACGCTCCATCATGGCGCGGCCGAGCGGATCGAGGACGTAGTCCTCGCCGTACTCCTTGCGCTGGAAGATCGTGGACAGGAAGCCCCACGCGAGGAAGCCGTCGGGGCCCTGGGCCTCGAGCAGCTGCACCGCGAGCGGTCCGCCCGGCTGGTCGAGCGGCACCCAGACGTCGCCCGCACGGAAGCGGCGCGACTGACGCTCGGACTCGGTCGCGAGCACGGTGACCATCTGGCGACCCTCGTAGGGCCGCGGCTCGAAGCGGTACTCGGTGATGCGCGTCATCTCGACCGAGTCGCTCCACGCCTGCGCGAGACGGCGCGTGCGGATGCCGTGCAGCGCGAGGCGGTCGGTGACCTCGGTCCATTCCTGCGGGACGAGGTAGCCCCCCGACGGCACGCGCACGCTCAGCGCGGGCACGGTCTCGCGGTAGAGCGGCACCGTGGAGTCCACGGGCGCGGCGAGGTAGCGCGCGACCGGAGCGCCGGTGATGGGGCTCGTCTCCCAGCGCGTCTCGACGCCTCTCCACACGAACGGTTCGCTGCGCTCGGAGAGCGTGGTCGAGAGCACCTGCGTCCGTCGCACGCCGGCGCGGCCGGTGGCGCGGGCCACGGCCTCGTCCTCGGCCTCGCGCACCGCGTTCACGAGCGCCGAGGGGTTGGCGTGGATCTCCTCGAGCAGCGCGATCATCAGGTCGTAGGTCGCGCGCACGCGCGCCCCGTAAGGCTTGAGCATGTGCGTCTCGACGAGCAGCGCGGCGCGCGACTGCAGCGGCGCGTAGCCGGTCGAGAACCGGCCCATGCTGTTGCCGTAGTCGAGACCCTGCAGCGGGTCGCGGCCCTTGTGGAAGTCCACGTAGGGCGCGGTGAGGTGGCCACGCGTCGCGAGCCGACCCATGACGCCCTTCTCGATGACCGTGCCCATCCAGCGATCGAGCGCGGCCGGCACGCCGGCGCCGTGGTTCACCGACCACGTCACGGAGTAGCGGTAATCGGCGCCGTCGGTGGTGTGGTTGTCCACGAGCAGCTCGGGCCACCAGCGCGCGTAGACGTTGCCGATGAGGCCGCGCATCTCGGGCGAGTCGAGCTTGGTGTGATCGCGATTGAGGTTGAGGCCGATCGGCGTGTGCCGCCAGCCCATCTCGTCGGGACCGTTCTGGTTCATGCGGTGGTATCGGCTGCGGCGCTCGTGCGCGTCGGCCGACAGGATGGGCACCACGAGCACGATGACCGAATCGAGCAGCTCGGTGCGGCGCTGCAGCACACCGATGTCGCGCAGCAGCATGAGCGAGGCGTCCTTGCCCTCGATCTCGCCGGCGTGGATGCCGTTCTGGATGAGCACGATCGGCTTGCCCGTGGCGCGCGCCGCCTCGGGCGTGAACGCGCGGTCCTTGGACAGGATGACGAGCGGCAGGTCGCGACCCTGACCCGATCGCCCGAAGCTCTCGACCTTGACCCAGCGCGAGCCGCCCTCGAGCTGACGCAGATAGCGCACGACCTCGTCGTAGTCGGAGGTCTGCTTCCAGCGTGTGCGCTCGGCCCGCGTGAGCCACAGCCGCGGCACGGTCTCGTCCACCGGGGTCTCGGGCGTGAGACTCGCCGAGCCGGACTCGAGCACGGAACGCACGAGCGAGTCGGGCGTCCAGCCGGTGGGTCGGGTGAGGCGGAACTGCTGCGCGTGGGCGGTCGGAGCGATCAGCGAGAGGGCCGCGACGAGCACGGCCATGCGGAACGGATGCAGGGTTCGGGCCATGGCGGCGCAGGTTAGCACAGCGTCCCGCGATGCGAGGGTGGGGCTCAGGCCCTTCGCAGCAGCACCAGCGTGACGTCGTCGGTGCGCGGGCCGCCGTCCAGGAACGCCTCGACGCGCTCGAACACCGCCTGCGCCCCGCGCTCGGGGTCGGGGGCGGCGGCGGCGGCCTGCATGGCCTCGGTGACGCGCGCATCGTCGAAGAACTCGTCGCCGCGCTGCGCCTCGGGGATGCCGTCGCTGAAGATCGCCAACTGGTCGCCCGCGGCGAGCGTGGTGGTGTCCTCGGTCCACGGGAAGTCGGGCAGCATGCCCACCGGGATGCCGGTGGCGGTGAGCGTGCCGGCCCCGGCGGGACCGATCCGGTGCGGTTCGGGATGGCCCGCGTTCACGTAGCGCAGCGCGCCGGTGGCGGGATCGAGCCAGCCCACGAACAGCGTCACGAAGTCGCGGCCCCCGGTGCCGCGATGGAGCACGGCGTTGAGCCGCCGCACGAGGTCGAGCGGACCGTCGCACGTGTCGTAGAGCGCGCGCGCCGAGGCCACCAGACTCGACATGAGCATGGCCGCGCCCATGCCCTTGCCCGAGACGTCGCCCACCAGCACGACCAGCGTGCCGTCGGGACGCAGGTGGAAGTCGTGCAGGTCGCCGCCCACCTCGTAGCAGGTCTCGAGTCGCGCGTGTCCGCTCCAGCCGGGCAGCGCGGGCGGTCCGGTGAGCAACGCGCGCTGGATGCGGGCGGCGGTCGCGGCCTCCTGCGCGAGGCGCTGGCGGGCCTGCTCGGCCACCAGCAGCCGCGCGTTCTCGATGCGCACGGCGGCCATGTTGCCGAGCAGCGTGAACAGCGTGAGTTCGCGCTCGCCGTAGCGCACGCCGGGGTCGGCGCTGTCCACGTACAGGATGCCGAGGATGCGGTCCTCGAGTACGAGCGGCACCGCCATGGCCGAGCGGATCGCGTTGCTCACGATGCTCGCCTGCGCGGCCAGACGCGGATCCTGCGAGGTGTCACCGGTGACGATCGCGGCGCCCTCGTCGAGCACCATGCCGAGCAGCGTGCGCGACAGCACCAGAGCCCCGCCCGTGCGTCCGCTGCGCTCACGCGTGGCGACCGGCTGCGGGTCGCCCCCCGAGGGGTCGCGCAGCAGCAGCACGAACCGGTCGCCCGCGACCGCGCGCGAGATGGGGTCGAGCAGCGTCTCGCACGTCTCCGCGAGCGGTCGCGGCAGCGCGAGCAGGCGCCCGACCTCGGCCAGGATGGGCAGCAGCGAGGCGGTGTCGGCGTCGCCGGGATTCGAGCGCCGCAGCACGTCGCGCGCGGGCAGGTACAACGACGACTCGGCCTGCTCGCGGGTGAGGACGAAGCGCGGTCCCTGCGGTTCGCGTTCCGAGACCTCGATCACCACCTGCCCGATCTCGAACCGGTCCCCGGGCCGCAGCGGCAGGGGGCGTTCGGCCGCGGCCCCGTTGACGCGCGTGCCGTTGCGGCTGCCGAGGTCGAGCACCGTCCACGCGCCGTCGCGTTCGAGCAGTTCGGCGTGCTCGCGCGACACCGTGGGGTCGGCGATCGTGAGGGCGTTGCCCGGGGCACGCCCGATGCGGAGCGGGCCGCGCTCGAGCGGCCAACGGTGCGTCTCGGGCCCGAGCTGCGCGGTGAGGATGAGCGTCATGGGGGCAAGGTACGCGGCCGTGGCCGCGCCCTTCAACCCTCGAGCCAGCCGCGGAAGTGCGCGTCGGTCAGGGGGGTGCTCATCCACGACTGGTCAGGCATGGCGTCGGCGAGGCAATCCGACACCGTGCGCAGCTCCGGCAGCGGCACACGCGACACGCTGCCGCGCGAGGTCATCCACGCCACCTCGCGGCGTTCCTCGATGGCCTGTGCGATGGCGAGCGTCATGCGCACGTCGCCGAGCACGTAGTCGCACACCGCCTCGTACTCGCCCGCGGCCCAGCGCTGTGGCGCATCGGCACCGCTCATGCTCTTGCGCATCTCGAGCCCGAGTCCCTCGGCCACCTTGGCGAGGCCCACCGGGAAGCCCTTGAGTTTGAAGAACTGGTACATGGGGTCGTAGAGGCCCCGCGCCACGCGGCGTGCGCCTGCGAGGTCGTCGGCCGCGTGCCCGATCCAGCGCAGGTCGAACGACAACCCGTTCCACGCCACGAGCCGATGCCCGGCGCGCTGCGCGTCCTCGAAGTAGGCCAGCATCGCGCGCGCGGTCTCGCGGTCGAGGTGTCGCGCAGGCCGTCCGTCGGGGCCCTTCGTGAGCCACAGCCGCTCCTCGCCACCGGCGACGGCCGAGGCGGCCACCGAGATGTCGAAGGGTCCGTACGCCTCGAGGTCCTCGCCGGGCGCGAGCTCGAAGACGTTCGCGATCTCGATGTCGAAGGCGAGCAGTGCCATGGGGG
>JBEGJG010000118.1:0-6811 GCA_041184705.1 Candidatus Eiseniibacteriota bacterium | reverse complement strand
CGATGGAGGGGCGCGCATCGGGGCGTGCGCACTCGGCGGGGGCGAGGACGCTCCTGGACGAGACGCGCTCCGGGGGAAAAAGGATTCCGGGTCCAACTCCCCAGCCATCCCCCGATGGGCCGGTTCGCTGAACCCGGAACTGTGGTGCTGCGTCTTCGTGGGCGCCCGCTCCGCGGTCGCCTCTCTGCTAGGCGATCCGGGCCGTCTCCCCAGCCATCCCCCGATGGGCCGGTTCGATGTACCCGGATCGAATCCTTCGTGTCGTGGTCGGGAGGCTCGGCGTTGAGGCGGGTTGCCGGATCCGTCGCAGCGATGTTCGCGGTTTCGACCTCGACAAGCGGCACCTTAACAAGAAATGATACCGGCACCAAGAGAATTCGATTTCGGACTTGAAAATTCAAGTGACTCGGTATAGGCGACTTCCGGACCATGCGTCGGCATGATTGGTCGGCGCGAGGGGCGCGCATTCGAGCACGCATGGAGCCACACCCGGTCATGACCGGAAGAAGCTGCCGAATCCGTGGCCGAGACCTTCCGCTTCCGGTGCGTTTCGTCCCCGGAACCCTCGAGTCCGATGCGGACGAGGGAAGGGATCTCAGTCGCGGGATCCGCTCACAGGCATGGTGGTCGCGCGATCCTGCGGGACGGTGTCGCGGTCCACGAACTCGTCGGCGAGACGATCGCGCAGTCGCGAGCGCAGCCACATCAGACCGATCGCGAACAGCGCGAGCGGGATGAGCGAGAGCGCGATCGTGCTGAGGAAGAACGCGGTGCGGTTCGCGGGATTGCCGCCTCCGCAGACCGCGCACGCCTCGGCGACCTGCGGCAGCGCGCAGAACAGCGCCGTCACGAGGGCGAGGCGATGCGCGCGGTTCATCGGTAGACCATCCACCACAGCGCCGGCCACATGAGCACGACGAAGCCCCAGAACACGAGGGCGGCCGAGAAGCGACCGCGCGTCAGCGTGCCGGTGAGCAGACCACGCAGGCAGACGAGCAGGTAGAGCAGCGCGGCGATCGCGTGCGCGGCGTGGCAGCCCACGATGAGGTAGAAGAACCCGCCGATCTGGCTCGACGACACCGTGAGCCCCTGCGCGAGCAGCGCGGCCCACTCGGCCCCCTGCAGCCCGACGAACAGCGCTCCCAGGACGCAGCCGAGCACGAGCGGCACGCGGGCCGCCGCGGCCCCGGCCCGGCCGTGGGCCCGGTGTGCCCAGAACACGGCGATCCCGCTCGCGAGCAGCATGAGCGTGTTGAACGCCGTGCGTTCGAACGGCAGGCGCGGCTGGTCGGCCGGCGGCCACATGCCCGGGGGCACCGAGTTGCGCACGATGCTGAACGCGGACAGGAAGCCCATGAACAGCATGATCTCGGTGAGGACGAAGATGGCCATGCCGAACGGCGCGTGGTCGGTGAACCCGCGCCGTCCGGAGGCCGGTGCGACCGTGGGGCCGTTCACGTCAGTGCCCGGCACCGCTCGGGGTTTCGCCGCCGTGGGAGGCACCGCCGTGATCGGCCGCGCCCCCGTGCTCACCGTGAGCCTTGGGGTTGTGACGGATGCTGTTGTGCCAGCCAGCGTCCTTCTCCCAGCGCTGCCCGCGCTCATGCTGGATGTCCGGGGCGAGGGCGCCGTAGAGCAGCACCATCAGCGCGACGCCCGTGACCATGATCCAGCGGATGATCGGCAGCTCGACGTCGATGTGCATGAAGTGCTTCGCGACCATCCACGCCTTGACCGCCGCGATGCCGAACGCGGTGATCAGGGTGATCACCGGCATGTGGAAACGCTCGCCGATGAAGGGGCCGATGACGCTGATGACGAGCAGGACCAGAAGGATGGCCCAGATCTTCACGTAGTGGCGCTCGTGGCCGTGGTCGTGATCGTGACCCTGGCCGTGCGCCTGCGTGTGAGCGGACATGAGGTCTCCTTGGCCTTACTTGGCGATGTAGAGGAGGGGGAACAGGAAGATCCAGACGAGATCGACGAAGTGCCAGTAGATCCCGATGTTCTCGACGCGGTGGAGGTCCTGGTTCTTCGCGGCGCTCGCGGCCACCCACGCCATGATGCACATGCCGGCGATGACGTGGAACGCGTGCAGACCGGCGGCGGTGTAGTAGTACGACCAGAACCCGCCCGACTGCAGCGTGAAGCCGAGGTGGATCTCGTGGCTCCATTCGAAGGTCTTGACCACGAGGAAGATGAACCCGCCCAGGATGGTCAACCACAGCAGGCGGGCCGCCTTCGGGCCGTTCCCCTTCGAGGCCGCCGCGTGGGCCAGTACGGCGCACAGCGACGAGGTCAGCAGCACGAGGGTGTTGAAGGCGCCGGCCCACGTGTTCGTATGGGCAGCCTGCGCCGCCCACTCGGCGTGGGACAGACGGTGCAACAGGTACGACACCAGGACGCCGCCGAAGATGACGACCTCGGACATGAGCACCCACCACACGGCCAGACGGCCGGTGGGCATGTTCATGCTGGCGCGCTGCGTGGCGATGGTCTTCGTGCTCATGGTCGTCACGCCCTCTCGTTCTGGGGCCAGTAGTCCTTGTCCCGGCCGGGGGTGGCGTACTCGTACGGGCCGCGGAACACCTCGGGCATCTGGTCCGCAGGCCAGTTGCCGTGGGGCGGCGGGGAGTCGGCGGTCCACTCGAGCGTGTTCGCGTTCCACGGGTTCTTGTCCGCCTTCTTGCCGCGGAACATGCTCCACACGAAGTTGAACAGGAACACGAACTGGAACAGCAGCATCACGACGAGCGACACCGTCGAGACGATGCGCAGGTTCTGCATCCACGGCACCGCGAGGTCGGGGAAGTTCGTGAAGTCGTAGATGCGGCGGTGCTCACCGTTCATGCCCAGGAAGAACATGGGGATGAAGATGAAGTTGAACGGGATGATCGAGCCCCAGAAATGGATCTTGCCGAGACGCTCGTCCATCATGCGGCCGAACATCTTGGGGAACCAGTAGGTGATGCCCGCGACCGTCCCGATGATGGCGATGGGGTAGAACGTGTAGTGGAAGTGGGCCACGACGAAGTAGGTGTCGTGCGCGTGGATGTCGTAGCCGCTGGCGCCCAGGTAGATACCGGTCACGCCGCCGATGAGGAACTCGGCCATGAACGCGAGCGCCCACAGCATGGGCACCGTGAACCGGATCGAGCCGCCGTACAGGGTGGCGATGTACAGGAAGCACATCTCGGCGATGGGGATCGAGATGAGCACCGTCGTCACCGTGAACACGTTGGCCATGCGCGGGTCGATACCGGCCACGAACTGGTGGTGCGCCCAAACGAAGAACGACAGCACTCCGGTCGCGATGACCGTGTAGAGGACCGTCTTGTACGCGAACAGCTTCTTGCGCGCGAACACGGTCATGACCTCGGCCACGATGCCCATGGCGGGCAGCAGCACGACGTAGACCTCGGGGTGGCCGAAGAACCAGAACAGGTGCTGCCACAGGATGGGGTCACCGCCGCGCTTCGGGTCGTAGAAGGCGGTGCCGAGGTTCTGGTCGAACAGCAGCATGACCGCGCCGGCGATGAGCGGACCGACCGAGGCCATGAACAGCAGGCTGGCGACGACGATCATCCACACCACGAGCGGCACGTCGAACGCCTTCATGCCCGGGGCACGCGCGTTCATCGCGGTCACGATGAAGTTGATGCCACCCAGCAGGAAGGCCACGAACTCGAGCGCGACGGCCAGCACCCAGAGGGTCGAGCCCATGGGGGTGAGGCTGTACTTCGCGGTCGAGGACAGCGGCGGGTAGGCCGTCCAGGCGCCGCCGAAGCCGCCGCCGGGGGCGAACAACGACGCGATCAGCACGATGGTGCTGATGAGGAACAGCTGGTAGCTGAGCCGGTTGAGTCGCGGGAACACCATGTCGTCCACGCCGCACATGAGCGGGATGAGGTAGTTCCCGAACCCGGCGATCAGCACGGGCATCGCGACCCAGAAGATCATGATGCTGCCGTGGTTCGTGATGAGCGCGTTGTACACGTCGGGCGAGACGTGACCGAAGAACGGCACGCTCATCCCGGGGTAGGCGAGCTGCATGCGGAACACGTACGACATGAACGCGCCGATGAGCGCCATCGCCATGCCGGTGAACATGTACTGGAACGCGATGATCTTGTGGTCCGTGGACCAGAAGTACTTGAGGAACCAGTTCTGCTCGGCGTGGCCGTGGTGGCCGTCGCCGTGGGCTGCCGCGTGAGCGTGATGGGCCATGGGGTCCCCGTCAGTTCGTGGCGCCGGCGGACGCCGTGGCCGTGGTGTCGGTGACGGCGGCTTCGGGCTCGACCGCCCCGCCGTGCTGGTTCACCCACGAGTCATGCTCCTCGGGGGTGCGGATCACGATGCGGCCGCCCATGATGCCGTGGCCGATGCCGCAGATCTCGGCGCACAGGATGTCGTACGTCCCGGTCTTGGTGGCCTTGAACCATCCCGTGATGCGGCGGCCCGGGATGGCGTCCTGCTTGAGGCGGAAGACCGGCACGAAGAAGCTGTGCAGGACGTCCTTCGACTCGAGCAGGAAGTGGTAGGTGCGGCCCTCGGCCACGAACAACGTGTCGCTGGTCCACACGTCGTCGGCGGTGTCGATCGCCTTGTCCGGGCCCGAGTGCTGGAACGTCCACGCCCACTGCTGGCCGACGACGCGGATCGTGTCGTCGGGCGGGGGCAACGTCTGCTTGACCTGCGACCACACGCGGATGGCCGCGACGATGATCACCACGTCGCAGACGAGGACGAGCGCGTGCGGGATGTTGATCCAACGCTTGAGGTGCGGCTCCTTGCCGGTCACGTACTGCGACGGCACGCCGGGGCGGTGGCGGAACCGCCACAGCAGCCAGAAGAACATGGCCTGGGTGGCGAAGAACCACACGCCGACCAGCCACGTGACGAGCATGAAGAGCGAGTCGACGTCACCAGCGAACGTCGATGCACTCGGCAGATTGAGGATCATCGTGCGTTCCCTCGGTCAGCGGATGAACAGGAGAACGGCGCCCACGAACAGGACGACGCCGACCACCGTGTAGATGAACGTCAGACGGGCGGTCTCGTGCGCCCATTTCTCGTCGAAACCATCACCGGCCATGGAGGGCCTCCGTCACTTCGGCTGAAGGGTGCGGATGAAGGCGACCACGTCCTGCATCGCCGTGGTGTCCGGAAGCACCGACGCCATCGCCGCCATCTGCGCGCCGTAGACGTCGTCGGGATGCACGCCGCGCATGCCCGACTTGAACTTGTGCAACTGCGACATGAGGTACCAGTCGTGCTGGTGCGTGAGCGAGGGCGCGCCCAGGGCCTCGTTACCGGCGCCGTCGGGCTGGTGGCAGGTGATGCACACACCCTCCCAGTGCACGCGGCCCGCGGCGGTGTCGCCGAGCGCGGTCATCGTGTTCACCGCCGGCAGCGCGGGCAGCGTGGCCACGTACTCGGCCACCGAGGCGAGGTCGCCCTCGCGGTAGAGCGCGCGCGCCATGGGGCGCATGCGCTGACCGGCCTCGTCGAGATGGTGGGCGCCGCGCATCGAACCCTTGAAGTTCGTGAGCTGGCGCTCGACGTACCAGCGCGGCAGCCCCGCGATCGCGGGTGCGGCGAGCGTGGCGTTGCCGTGGCCATCCTGACCGTGACACGGGACACAGGTTCCGTAGATCTGCTCACCTCGAGCGAGGCCGGGGCCGTGCGTCTTCGCACACCCGGTGAGCCATGCGATCGCGAGGAACGCGACGAGCGGGAGGAAGAGGGTCTTCCGAGACAATGCCGCCTCCGGAGACGGGGTTGGGGGCGCGATCGGATTCGCGCGTGGGCTCGGCGGGTCACATGGTGTACCGATGGACCCGCGACATCCGGACCAGCAGGGGAGATATACACGAAGGCGCGGCTGTCCGGCAACCGCTTACGAGCGTGGCAACTGCAAGCAGGGAGCCAGTTAAGGGGCCGCTCGCAACTCCGGGTACGAGGCCACTGTGCGACCGGCCGTGGTCCTCCTCGGGAGGGTCGCCGACGCTCACTCCGAGGCGTCCTGGCGGCCCTGCAGGCCGGTGCGCATCCCTCCCGAGCTCGTGGAGGGGGAGGAGTCGTGCGGAACGCCCTCGATCCCGTTCGGCCGGACCGTATCGCGTCGCGTGAGAGCGAACTTCGTTCCGGGGCCCACCGATTTCCCTTGGGCCGCTCCGCGACCATGGTATCCAATTGGAGCATGCGTTCCTTCCCCGCGATCCTCGTCCTGCTGGTGACGCTGATGTTCGGCGGCGCCATGAACCTGATCCACGACTGCCCCGAGCGGTCGATGGTGGCGGGTGCGGTCGAGTGTGTCGGGTGCGAGGGCTCCGCCTGCTCGGACTGCGATGACACGGCGGGTTCCGCCTGTGGTCATGCGGTGGGCGTCCCCGAGGATGGCGACGACGCCCCCGTCGTGGTGCCGACTGCCGCGGCGCAGGAACTGGACGCCCCGGTGCCCATGACGCGTCCCACGCCCTCGATCGGCGTGAGCGCTCGCGTCCCCGACGCCGCACCGCGCCCTCCGCGGGCCTGAGCGTCGCCGCACCCCGTCCCGTCCGGGTCGCGCCTGTGCGCGAGTCCCCCCGGAACGAGAGACCGGTGCGCTCCCGACGCCCTCCTCACCTTGGATAGGGGGGTTGCAGGGCTCCCCGCACGAGGGTCACGTGAGTCTTCCCACCACGGGGCCCTTCGTGTTTGGTTGTGCGGCGAAGATTGTTGAGGGCACGACGCGTGCATTGACGTGAGGGCATGACGGCCGAAGCCATCCCCTTCGTGCCCCCTCACTGTCCGCGAACCGATTGCCGCT
>JBEGJG010000117.1:0-6864 GCA_041184705.1 Candidatus Eiseniibacteriota bacterium | reverse complement strand
CATGTTCAAGTCCCTGCACCGCCATCATCACGCCCATCTCCACGGCCCGACGGGTCGGGGCGGCTTGGCGTTGGTGCGGGGAACGACCTCCTAGCACGAAACGACGAAGCGAAGCTCCCGCGGCCCGTCCGGACACCGGACGGGCCTTCTCGTTTTCCCCTGGTTCGCTCTCCCCAAGAGGATCCCATGCTCCGCATCGCACTCCCCAACAAGGGGCGACTCTCCGACGACGTTCGCGAGATGTTCGACAACGCCGGCCTCGAGGTGCGCTCGAAGGGTGAGCGTGCCCTCACCGCGTCCCTCGGGGGCGTGTTCGAGGCCATCCTCGTGCGCGCCCAGGACATCCCGGAGTTCGTCGCCGACGGGGCGGCCGATGCGGGGGTGACCGGCCTCGACCTGGTGCGCGAGTCGGGCCGGCCGCTCGAGCAGCTGCTCGACCTCGGCTTCGGTCAGTGCCGACTCGTGGTGGCGGCCCGCGAGGAGAGCGGCCTCGTCGACGTGGGGCGGATCGAGCCCGGCACCCGCGTGGCGACCGTGTTCCCGGGCATCACGCGCGAGTTCTTCGAACGGGTCGGTCGCTCGGTCGAGGTGGTTCCGGTCTCGGGGGCCGCCGAGATCGCGCCTCACCTGGGGATCGCCGACGTCATCGTGGACCTCACCTCGACCGGCTCGACCCTGCGGGTCAACGGCATGCGCGAGATCGGGACCGTGCTGGAGTCGAGCGCCCGGCTGATCGCGGCGCCCGGCACCTCGACGGGGGCGCGCGCCGCGGAGGTGAGCGAGCTCGTCACCGCGCTCGAGTCGGTGCTGCGTGCCCGAGGGCAGCGCTACGTGATGGCCAACGTGCCGCGCGCCGGTCTCGAGCGCGTGAAGCAGGTCCTGCCGGGCCTCAACGGCCCCACGCTGGTGGACATCCTCAACGGGGGCTCGATGGTGGCGGTCCATGCGGTGGTCGCCGCCGCCACCCTGGGGCGCACGATCGGTGAGCTCCGAGCACTCGGGGCGCAGGGCATCCTGGTGACGCGCATCGAGAGGCTCCTGCCATGACGACCACGCTCCTGCGTCTGCGATACACCGGGAAGGTCGCCGAGCTGTCGGTGGAGGATCGCTCCGGTCTCATGGAGCGCTCCACCTCCACGGACGAGGCGGTGAGCACCACCGTGACGGGCATCCTGCGCGACGTGCGCACTCGCGGTGACGAGGCCCTGCGCGAGCTCGCGCGTGTGCACGATCGCGTCGAACTCGGGGCCCTCGAGGTCCCGCGGTCCGCGTGGCGCGAGGCGTTTGCGGGCACGGCACCCGACGTGCGCCGTGCCATGGAGCGCGCTGCGCGCCACATCGAGGTCGCGCACGCCGCGTGGGTGCCGCGCGCGGGACGCGTCGAGGTGGCCCCGGGGGTGGTGGTGGGCCGTCGCCCCGATCCGCTCGGCCGTGTGGGCGTGTACGCACCCGGTGGGCGGGCCGTCTATCCGAGCAGCGTCCTCATGGGGGCGATCCCCGCCCGTGTGGCGGGCGTGGGAGAGGTGTTCGTGTGCTCCCCGCCGGGGCCAACCGGCCTGCCGGCCGCCGCGGTGCTCGCTGCGGCCGAGATCGCGGGCGTGGACCGCGTCTTCGCCCTCGGGGGCGCAGGGGCCGTCGCCGCCATGGCCTTCGGCACGGCGTCGGTGCCGCGTGTGGACCGCATCGTGGGGCCGGGCAACGCGTGGGTGGCCGAGGCGAAGCTCCAGGTGGCGGGTGCCGTGAGCATCGACTCGCCGGCCGGACCCAGCGAATGCCTGGTGATCGGGGCCACCCGCTCCGAGGCTGTGCGCATCGCGCGCGAGGTCGTGGCCCAGGCCGAGCACGATCCGCGTGCGTGCGCGCTGGCCGTTGTGTACGGCGACGGGGCCGAGGCGCAGGCGGTGCGCGTCGTGGGCGCGATCGCCGACCTGCTCGTGGAGGCGCCTCGGGCCGAGGTGATCGTCGAATCCCTCGCGACCCGCGGAGGCGTCCTCGTCGCGCGGGATGCGGAGGAGGCCCTGACGTTCGCGGCCGACTACGCGCCCGAGCACCTGGTGCTCGCCACCGCGGATGCCTCAGCGTTGCTGCCCCGAGTGCGGAACGCGGGCACGGTGTTCGTGGGCGAGTCCTCCTCGAATTCGTTCGGGGACTATCTCACGGGTGCCAACCACATCCTGCCGACCGGCGGGCTCGCACGCTCGTACTCGGGGCTCTCGACGCTCGACTTCGTGCGATGGACGACGTGGCAGGAGGTCACTGCGGTGGGCGCAGCGTCGCTCGCGCACGATGTGGCGGTGTTCGCCGAGGCCGAGGGCCTGCCGGGGCATGCCGCGGCCGCGCGGGCGTGGGAGGGCGTGTCATGAACGCGCCCCAGCGGGACGCTGTGGTGCGGGACGACATCGTGCCCACCGCGCGGGGCATGGGCGCGACGCCCGAGCGACGCGCGGGGATCGATGCGCTCCGTGCCTATCGCACGGTGCCCATGCCGACAGGACACGACCTGTCCGACAACACCAACCGGTTCGGGGTGCCACCGGCGGCCGCGCAGGCGCTGCGTGAGTTCGAGGGGACGAGCGTCAGCCGCTATCCGTCCCCCTCGAACGAGGCGCTGTGTGCCGCGCTCGCGGGATACGTCGGGGTGCGGGCCGACGAGGTCGTGACCGGTTGCGGGGGCGACGACGTGCTCGACAGCGCGCTGCGCGCCTTCGGCCGTCCGGGGGCACGACTGGCGTTCGTGGCCCCGACCTTCGTCATGGTGGAGCACTTCGCGCGCACGAACGCTCTACTGCCCGTGGCCGTGCCGCGCGCAGCAGGCGGTGGGTTCGACCTCGAGGCTCTGATCGCGGCACGTGCCGACATGGTGTACCTGTGCTCGCCCAACAATCCGACGGGTGAGCGACTGCCCGCGGGCGCGCTCGAACGCGTGCTCGAGGCGACGCCCGGGCTCGTGATCCTGGACGAGGCCTACGCGGAGTACGCCGGTGTCACCGTCGCCGCGCAGGCCCCATCGCACGGACGACTGCTGGTGGCGCGCACCATGAGCAAGGCGTTCGGCCTCGCCGGGTTGCGGATCGGGTGGGGCGTCGGTGCCGCACCGGTGATCGCCGCGATCGAGAAGGCGCGCGGTCCCTACAAGGTCGCTGCCCCCTCCGAGGCCGCCGCGCTCGCCGCGCTCGCGCACGACCGCGAGTGGGTCGCATCGCGCGTCGCCGAGGCGGTCGCCTGTCGTGAGCGGTTCGTGAGCGAACTGGTGGCGGTGGGCTTCGCTCCGTTGCCGTCCGCGGCCAACTTCGTGCTCGTGCCCGTGGCGGACGCGCGAGGGGCCAGCACCACGTTGCGATCGAAGGGCATCGCGGTGCGTGCGTTCGAGGCCCTTCCCGGAATCGGTGACGCGCTGCGGATCACCGTGGCGCCGTGGTCGGTGATGGAGACGGTCGCCGCCGTGCTGCGCGACGACGTGGCGCCGTCGGTCATCGCGGGGAGGTCGTGATGCGCGTGTCCGTGTTCGACTACGGTGCGGGCAACCTGCACTCGCTCGTGAAGGCTCTCGAGGCCGGCGGGGCCCGTGCGATCGTGACCCCCGACCCCGTGGCCGCGCTCGAGGCCGATGCGCTGGTGCTGCCGGGCGTGGGAGCCTTCGGGGCCGCCGCCGCGCGGTTGGCGCCGGGACGGTCGCGCATGCGGGACGCGCTGGCGAACGGTCTGCCGTGTCTGGGGATCTGCCTGGGCATGCAGTTGCTGTTCGACGGTAGCGACGAGGGCGACGGTGCCGGTCTGGGTGTGGTCTCGGGGCGCGTCACGCGCCTCGCGGCGGCTCGCGTGCCGCACATGGGATGGAACGCCATCGAGGACGCCTGCGATCCGTTGTTCGTGAAGGCCCCCCTGCGAGAGGCCTACTACGCCAACTCGTTCGCGTGCCGTCCGCGCGACACCGCCGCGGTGACCGCGTGGAGCCGTCACGAGGACGATCGCTTCGCGGCCGCGGTGCGCGTCGGAAGGGCCGTCGGAGTGCAGTTCCATCCGGAGAAGTCGTCGTCGGCCGGCGTGGCGTGGCTCGCGGCGTGGCTGGCGGAGGTGAGGCGATGATCGCGGTGCCGGCGCTCGACCTGCGAGAGGGCGCATGCGTGCAACTGGTGGGGGGCGACTACGCGGCCGAGCGCGTGCGCCGACCCGATCCGCTCGTCGTGGCACGCGAGTGGCGAGAGGCCGGCTTCGCGAGCCTGCACGTGGTGGACCTCGATGCCGCGACCGGTCGCGGGGATAACGCGCAGATGGTGCGTGCGGTCCTCGAGGAGGGTGCGGTGCGTTGCCAGGTCGGGGGCGGGGTGCGCGACGACGCGCGCGTGGAGGCGCTGCTCGCCGCGGGTGCGGCGCGGGTCGTGTGCGGGACCCGCGCCATCGAGGACCCGACGTGGCTCGCGAGCCTCGCTTCACGTCACCCGGGCCGCATCGTGCTCGCCGCCGACGTGCGCGGGCGCGAGGTGACCACGCGGGGTTGGGCCACGGGGAGTGGTCGCGACATCCAGGCCCTGCTCGATGAGCTGTCCGACGTTGCCGTGGCCGGGGTGCTGGTCACGGCCGTGCACGTCGAGGGCCGCATGGTGGGGCCCGATCTGGAACTCGTGCGCTCACTGGTAGCCCGCACCCGTGTTCCGCTGTTCGCCTCCGGTGGCATCGGGGGCGTGGACGACCTGAGACGACTGCAGGACGCCGGAGCCGCGGAAGCGGTGATCGGCATGGCCCTCTACACCGGTGCGCTCGATGCGCGCGCCGTCGCCAAGGAGTTCCGAGCATGAGCACCGTGAGCCGTGAGACCCGCGAGACCCGGGTGCGAGTCACCCTCGAGATCGGTGGGCTGGACGAGCCCGCTCGTGTCGCCACGGGCGAGGCGTTCCTCGACCACATGCTCGTGACGTTGGCGCGCTATGCGGGCTGGCGGCTCGAGGTGGAGGCGAAGGGCGACCTCCGCCACCACCTGATCGAGGACGTCGCGATCACGCTGGGCGAGGCCCTTCGTCGCGAGGCCCCGGCCGCGTGCGCGCGCTACGGGGAGCGCACCGTGCCCATGGACGATGCGCTGGTGCAGGCCGCGCTCGATCTGGGAGGGCGCGCATGGTACTCGGGACGTCTGCCGAGCGCGCTCTACGAGCACGCGTTCCGTTCGTTCGCCGATGCCGCCCGCATGACGCTGCACGTGCGCGTGCTACGGGGGCGCGACCGACACCACGTGATCGAGGCGGCCTTCAAGGCCACGGGGTTGGCCCTGCGGCAGGCCCTCGTTCAGAGCGGGCGCGAGGTGTTCAGCACCAAGGGTGCGGTCGTGTTGGGGGACGCATGAGCCCCGCGAGGTGGATGGGAGCGCGGTTCCGCAGAGGTGCCTCATGCTGACGCGACGGGTCATCGCCTGCCTCGACGTGAAGGGCGACCGTGTGGTGAAGGGGACCCGGTTCGTGGGGCTGCGCGACGTCGGGGACCCGGTGGAGCTCGCCATGCGTTACGAGGCCGAAGGGGCCGACGAGATCTGCTTCCTCGACATCTCGGCGACGCCCGATGAGCGTGCGACCGCGTTCGACGTGGTGCGGCGCACCGCGGAGCGCCTGTTCGTGCCCCTCACCCTGGGCGGCGGCATCCGCGAGGTGGGTGACGTGGCGAACGCGCTGCGTGCGGGGGCGGACAAGGTGAGCGTGAACACCGCTGCGGTGGAGCGGCCGGGCATCCTGACCGAGGCGGCCGCGCGTTTCGGTTCGCAGTGCGTGGTGGCGAGCATCGACGCCCGTCGGGAGGGGGACGGGTGGCGCGTGTGGACCCATGGTGGGCGTCGAGCCACCGAGCTCGATGCGGTGCGCTGGGCTGTGGAGTGCGCCCGTCTGGGCGCGGGCGAGATCCTGCTCACGAGCATCGACGCCGATGGTGGGCGTCAGGGGTACGACCTCGCCCTGACGCGCACGGTCTCGCAGGCGGTGCGCGTGCCGGTGATCGCCTCGGGCGGGGCCGGAGCCGCGGTCCATTTGGTCGAGGCGGTCCTTCAGGGCGAAGCCGATGCCGTGCTGCTGGCGGGGCTGCTGCACGACGGCTTCGCGACGGTCGGTGGCATGAAGAGCGTGATGCGGGAATCCGGCGTTGCCGTGCGCATCCCGGCATGAGCGGAAGGCGCGAGCCCGGGTCGGTCCCGGGATCGGGAGGAGGGACGATGGATCTCGAGGGATTGGATTTCGCCAAGGGTGGCGGACTCGTCACGGTGGTGACGCAGGACGCAGGCACCGGCGAGGTGCTCATGGTGGCGCACGCCGACCGTGAGGCGCTGGAGCGGACGCTGCGGACCGGCACGATGCACTACCGGTCGCGCACGCGTGGGCTGTGGCTGAAGGGGGAGACGAGCGGCAACACCCAGCGCGTGGTGTCGCTGCACCAGGATTGCGACCGCGACGCGGTGTTGGCTCGCGTGGTGCCCGCGGGGCCGGCCTGTCACACGGGGGCGGTCTCCTGCTTCGGCGCGGGTGCCGTCGGGGCCGACGCACTGGATCGTCTCGATGCACGTATCCGCGAGCGGGCGCAGGTCGAGGACGAACCCGGCCGATCGCCCTCGTACACGCGCCGTCTGCTCGGGGATCGCAACCTGAGGCTGAAGAAGCTCGGCGAGGAGGCCGTCGAACTCGCGGTGGCCTGTGCCGACGGGGATCGCGTCCGGGCGATCGGCGAGGCCGCGGACGTGGTCTATCACGCACTCGTGGCTCTGCGTGCGATCGGTGTGGGCTGGGACGAGGTGCGTGCCGACCTGGAGTCACGGGCACGGTGAGGCTGGGGTCGGTTCCTGGCGACGGATCGCGTCCGTCGCGGAGAGGGTAGGGGCGAACCCTCTCCGGG
>JBEGJG010000116.1:0-6914 GCA_041184705.1 Candidatus Eiseniibacteriota bacterium | reverse complement strand
ACCCCCTCACGAGACCCCGTCCGCCATGCTCCGAGCCGGAATCGTCGGACTGCCCAACGTGGGCAAGTCCACCCTGTTCAACGCCGTCACCCGCACCCGCAAGGCCGAGGCCGCGAACTACCCGTTCTGCACCATCGAGCCCAACGTCGGCATCGTGACCGTTCCCGATGCGCGACTCGCGGTGCTCAAGGACATCGCCAAGACGAGTGTGATCATCCCGGCGGCCATCGAGTTCGTGGACATCGCGGGTCTGGTGAAGGGTGCCAGCCAAGGCGAGGGCCTGGGGAACAAGTTCCTGTCGCACATCCGCGAGGTGGACGCGATCGTGCAGGTCGTGCGCTGCTTCGAGGACTCCGACATCCACCACGTCTCGGGCAGCGTGGACCCGGTGCGCGACATCGAGGTCATCAACACCGAGCTCATGCTCACGGACTACGACACCGTGCAGCGTCGTCACGAGAAGGTGCAGAAGGACGTGAAGCGCGGCGACAAGACCGCGATCGCCGAGGCCGGCGTGCTCGCCAAGCTCGAGGCCGCGCTGGGCGCGGGTAAGCCGGCGCTCACGGTGGAGCTAACGCCCGAGGAGCGCGCCATCGCCGCCGGGTTCTTCCTGCTCACCGACAAGCCCACGCTGTTCGCGTGCAACGTGCGCGAGAGCGACCTCGCCGGGGCCGACGCGAACCCCTACGTGCAGCAGGTGCGCGCCTACGTGAGCACGCATCTGTCGTGCGAGGCCGTGGTGATCAGCGCGCAGATCGAGAGCGACCTCGTGGACCTGGAGCCCGAGGACGCCAAGGCGTTCCTCGCCGACCTCGGGGTCGAGGAGAGCGGCGTCGGTTCGCTCATCCGCGCGACCTACCACCTACTCGGGCTGCGCACCTACTTCACCGCGGGCGAGAAGGAGGTCCGCGCCTGGACCATCCACGCCGGCGACACGGCGCCGAAGGCCGCGGGCGTCATCCACTCCGACTTCGAGCGCGGCTTCATCAAGGCCGAGACCGTGGCCTACGCCGATCTCGTGCGCTGCGGTTCGGTGGCCGCCGCCCGCGCGGAAGGCCTGTACCGCATGGAAGGCAAGGAGTACGTGGTGCAGGACGGCGACGTGATGCTGTTCAAGTTCGCGGTCTGACGCCGTCCCTCGTCACACGAACGGCCGCGCGACCTCGGGGTCGCGCGGCCGTCGTCGTGGGCGGGTGCGACTCAGGCGCGCTCGTCCGCCCAACGCGCGCACAGGTTCAGCACCACCTCGACCGCGGCCTCCATCTCCTGCACCGACGCCCACTCGAGCCGCGAGTGGATGGCGTGCTGCCCGCTCGACAGGTTCGGCGTGGGCAGGCCGCGCTCCGACAGGATCGAACCGTCGGTGCCGCCGCGGATGCGGCCCTCGATGGGCTCGCGACCGGTGCGGCGAATGGCCTCGCGCGCGAACTCCGTGACGCGCGGGTGACGGTCCAGCACCTCGCGCATGTTGCGGTACTGCTCGACCACCTTGGTGCGCACGCTCGAGCCCGGCCAGTCGCGCACCGTCTCCTCGGCGAGACGCGCCAGCAGGTCCTCCTTCACCTTGAGCTCGGCGGTCACGAAGTCGCGCACGATGAAGTGCACCTCGGTGCGCTCCACGGTGGCCCGCACGTCGTTCGGGTGCACGAACCCCTCGGCGTCCTTCGTGGTCTCGGGCGACATCGAGCCGCGCGGCAAACGGTTCAGGAAGTCGGCCGCGACCTTGATGGAGTTCACCATCACGCCGTGAGCGGTGCCCGGATGCGTGTTGTGGCCCTGGAACACGATCGTCATGGCGTCGGCGCTGAACGTCTCGGCCTCGAGTCGCGCGACCGCGTGGCTGTCGAGCGTGTACGCGCAGTGGCAGCCGAACCGCTCCACGTCGAAGCGCCGGGCCCCCACGCCGATCTCCTCGTCGGTCGTGAACGCCACGCGCACCGGGCCGTGGCGCAGCGACGGGTCGCGCACGAGACGCTCGACCGCGACCATGATCGCGGCCACCCCGCTCTTGTCGTCGGCCCCGAGCAGCGTGTTCCCCGAGGCGGTGACGAGGTCGTGCCCCACGCACGACTCGAGCTCGGGGTCGGTGCGACGCGACAGCACGGCGGTGGGGTCGTCGGGCAGCACGATGTCGCTCCCGTCCCAGCGCGGATGCACGATCGGGCGCGGCGTGCGGAAACCCAGCTCGGGCGACACGTCCACGTGCGCGAGGAAGCCGACCACGGGGGCGCCCTCGCAACCGGGCGAGGCGGGCACCGTGGCCATCACCGCGGCACTCGAGGGGTGCAGTTCGGCGTCGGTGAGCCCGAGCTCGTGCAGCTCCTCGACCAGCACCTTGAGCACGTCGATCTGGCGGGGCGTGCTCGGCACGGCCGCGGCGCGGTCGGGATCGGCGGCGGATTCGAGGGCGGCGTAACGCAGGAAGCGATCGAGCACCGTGCGCGAGGGGACGACGGTCATGGGGAACCTCGGGGCCGTGGGGTGTCCGGCGCGGGTCGCCGGGTCGGGACACGCTAGGACGACCGTGGCCGGTCCCACAAGCCGCTGGCGGCTCGCACCCGGACGGGACTATCCTGCCGCCCGTCCCATGTCGCCTTCCGCGGCCGTCCGGCCGCGCGTGCCACAGAGGCCGTTCCCCCGCTCCACGGAGGTGTCCGCGTGTCGATGAGTGCGTCCGGATCCATGACGGCGTCGCCGTCCGGCTCGACCACCCTGGGTCATCCCCACGGGCTGTTCGCGCTGTTCTTCGCCGAGATGTGGGAGCGCTTCTCCTACTACGGCATGCGTGCGCTCCTGCTCTTCTACATGCTGAAGGGCTTCCTCAAGTACCAGGACGCGCAGGCGTACGCCGTGTACGGCTCCTACACCGCACTCGTGTACATGACGCCGTTCTTCGGCGGCCTGCTCGCCGACCGCCTGCTCGGCGCGCGGCGCGCGGTGGTGCTGGGCGGCCTGCTCATGGCGGCCGGCCACCTCATGATGACCATCGAGACCGCGTGGGGCTTCTACCTCGCGCTCGGCCTGCTCATCGTGGGCAACGGCTTCTTCAAGCCGAACATCTCGACCATCGTGGGTTCGCTCTACCCCGACGGCAGCGGCAAGCGCGACGCCGGCTTCACCATCTTCTACATCGGCATCAACCTCGGCGCCGCCATGTCGCCGCTGCTCTGCGGCTACATCGGTGAGACCTACGGTTGGCACTACGGATTCGGTCTGGCCACCATCGGCATGCTCTCCGGTCTCGCCATCTTCGTGGCCCCGACCCGTGTGACGCAGTTCCTCATCATGGGCTCGGCCGCGCTGTCGGCGTTCGGGCTCGTGCGCTTCCGCCCGGACAACGCGTTCTCGATCGGGCTCAACCTCATGATCGCGGCCGCGCTGCTGGTCGCGGGCGCCATCGCTTGGAAGGCCATCGGTCGCGGCGGCATCCCCACCGAGGTGGGTCAGGCCCCCGACGCGGGTCGCCTCCAGGGTGGTTCGGGGCTCGGTCTGTCGCGCGAGTGGCTGGTGTACGTGGCCGCGATCGTCATGGCGCCGCTGTTCGCCATGATCGTGTCGGGCTTCTCGTTCCTCAAGACCGACCACCAGCCCATGGTGCTCATCCCCGAGAGCGTGGTCGAGAACCTCAAGGCGAGCGGCAGCGGCCTCATGAGCGTGCTCGCCATCGTCATCGAGGAGATCAGCCGCCCGGCCGGCCTGCTGCTGTTCGTGTGCGGTCTGGCCGCCTTCGCTTGGATCGCCCTGCAGTCGTTCCGCCTCGACAAGGTGCGGCGCGAGCGCATGTACGTGGTCATGGTGCTGACGTTCTTCTCGATGCTGTTCTGGTCGTTCTTCGAGCAGGCCGGCAGCTCGATCAACAACTTCACCGACCGCAACGTGCGCCGCGTGAACGTGGAACGCACCGTGTCGGCCGACATGGTGGGCCAGACCCTCCGCATCCAGCCCACGCAGGAGCAGCTGGGTCTGCACAACGGCGAGACGCTGTTCACGCTCACCATGCTCGATGAGCTGCGCGCCGCGCACGGCAGCGACCCGACGTTCGAGATCGACTGGGTGGTGGCCGAGGACAACGTCGGCATGGGTCTGGCCGAGCGCTCCGACGAGACGCCGGCCAGCACGTTCCAGGCCGTGAACCCGGCCTTCATCCTCATCTTCGGCCTGCTGTTCGCCATGCTGTGGAGCTGGCTGGGCGCGCGCGGGCGCGAGCCGAGCACGCCGGTCAAGTTCGCACTCGGCATCCTGCAGCTCGGTCTGGGCTTCGGCCTGCTGTGGTGGGGCGCACAGAACGCGGACTCGCGCGGCATGGTGGCGATCACGTGGTTGTTCGCCAGTTACCTGCTGCAGACGACCGGCGAGCTCTGCCTGTCGCCCGTCGGCCTGTCCATGGTGACGAAGCTGTCGCCCAAGGTGCTCGTGAGCACGGTCATGGGCACGTGGTTCCTGGCCACGGCGTTCTCGCAGTACCTCGCGGCCATCATCTCGCAGTTCACGGGCGTGAGCGGCGGCGAGGGGGGCGGCGTGCCGATCCCCAAGGAGACGGTGCACGTGTACGGCGGCGTGTTCGGGTCCATCGCCATCGCCGCGATCGTCTCGGCGCTCATCTGCTTCGCGCTCGCTCCCCTGCTGCAGCGCTGGATGCACGAGGGGGTCAAGGTCGAGGAGGCCTGAGCCTCGCTTCGATCCGGTCGGCAGCCGAGCGCCGCGGGACCCCGGTCCCGCGGCGCTCGTGCATTCGGGCGTTGCGGGGCGCGGGCGAGCGTCCTAGCCTGACGCGGTCGCAACCGGGTCACCCGCAGAGTCCCGACGTTCCCGTGAGGAATCCATGGCCGCCACCCCCCCGACCGATCACCCCGACCTGCCGCCGGAGTTCGTGCCGCTGCCCGAGGACGCCAGTCCCGCCGAGAAGGACCGGCACTGGTACGAGACCTGTTACATGGGCGACCGCATGCCGCAGCTCACGTTCCGAGCCGTCGCCATGGGCGCGATCCTCGGCATGCTCATGTCGGTGTCGAACCTGTACACCACGCTCAAGGTGGGTTGGTCGTTCGGCGTCGCCATCACCTCGTGCGTGCTGTCGTTCGTCATCTGGAACAGCATCCGCACGGTGTTGCGCGGCGTGACCCGCATGTCGGTGCTCGAGAACAACTGCATGGCCAGCACCGCCTCGGCCGCCGGCTACTCCACGGGCGCCACCATCGCCACCGCGTTCGGCGCGCTCATGCTGCTCGATCCCGAGCACCGTCACCAGCCGTGGTGGGTGGTCGCCTCGTTCACCTTCGTGACCGGCGCGCTCGGCGTGTGGCTCGCCATCCCCATGAAGCGGCAGATGATCAACCAGGAGCAGCTGCCGTTCCCCACCGGCATCGCGGCCGCGGCCACGCTGCGCAGCCTCTACAGCCGCGGCGGGGACGCGCTCAAGAAGGCGTACGCGCTCGTCGCGGGTCTGTTCACCGGCACGGTCGTGGGCATCCTGAACACCGCCGAGGACCAGTTCGTGGCCCTCGGACGGTTCTTCACGTTCATGCGCGAACGGCTGTTCAACGTGCACCTGCCCGAGCAGGTCCCCGAGCAGGGCTTCCGCCTGCTCGCGGGCAAGCCCATGATCGGGTTCGGCTTCGAGCCCAGCGTGCTGCTCATCTCGGCCGGCATGATCGTCGGTCTGCGCGTGTCGCTGTCCATGCTGGCGTCCTCGGCGCTGCTCTACTTCGTCGTCGCCCCGTGGCTGCAGGGCGTGGACGCCGCCAACGCGGGCGTACAGGGCTACCTCGCCTCCATCCCGACCGCGGGCGGCGGGGCGTTCTTCCACCCGCGCAACTGGGCGCTGTGGGGCGGCACCTCCATCATGGTGTTCGCCAGCCTCGCCGCCCTCGCGCTGCAGTGGCGCACCGTGGCGCGCTCGTTCACGTTGCTGCGCGGCAAGGCCCCGGCCACCGCGACGGGCGACCTCGAGTCGCGCATGGCCGCCATCGAGGTGCCGAACTCGTGGTTCATCGCGGGCCTCGTGCCGCTGACGCTGGCCATGATGGCGGTGCTCATGGTGGCGTTCCAGATCGCGTGGTGGGCCGGCCTCATCGCCGTCGCCATGTCGTTCGTGCTGTCCATGGTCGCCAGCCGCGCCACGGGCGAGACCGACACCACGCCGATCGGTGCCATGGGCAAGGTCATGCAGCTGCTGTTCGCAGCGCTCTCGCCCGGCAACGTCACGCACAACCTCATGTCGGCGGGCGCCGGTGCGAACAGCGCCTCGTCCTCGGCCGACCTGCTCACCGACCTCAAGAGCGGTTACCTGCTCGGGGCGAACCCGCGCAAGCAGTTCATCGCGCAGTCCATCGGCATCATCTTCGGCACGCTCGCCGTGGTGCCCGCGTGGTACCTGCTCATCCCCGACACGGCGGCGCTCGAGAAGTACCCGCTGCCCGCCACGCAGTCGTGGGTCGCGGTCGCACAGGTGCTGTCGAACGGCATCGAGAGCCTGCCCATGTCGGCGCGCTGGGCGATCGTCATCGGGGCGCTGCTCGGCATCCTGCTGCCGGTGCTCGAGCGCTCGTTCCCCAAGGCGCGCAAGTGGCTCCCGTCGTCCATGGGACTCGGGCTCGGCTGGGTGGTGTTCTTCAGCAACGCGCTGGCGTTCGCCATCGGCGCCACCCTCGCGTGGGTCTGGGCGCAGTGGAAGCCGGCCAATCAGGAGCGCTACAACGTGCCGCTGGCCTCGGGCTTGGTCGCGGGTGAATCGCTCATCAAGGCCATGCTCGCCATGTTGGCCACCGCCCTCGGACTCGCCGCGGGCAAGTAACGACCGCCGATCGTCACGAACGAGCCCCCGTGGACCAAGCGGTCCGCGGGGGCTCGCGCATTCGGCTTGAGACGGTCCCCCACGGCCCCGTACGCTCATGGAGCGTGCGCCACCCCGGCCG
>JBEGJG010000115.1:0-8373 GCA_041184705.1 Candidatus Eiseniibacteriota bacterium | reverse complement strand
TCGCAGGGGCGCGTCCGTGCGCGCCCCGGGGACTGGCATGGTCCGGATGCCCCGTGTCGGTCGCAGGAGATCCGATTGCCCCGGTTCCTTTCCCGTCGTCCCGTCCGTCGCGCCCTCGCCCTCGCCTCGTTGTGCCTCCTCGGCGCGCTGGGCCCCCTCGTGTCACCCGCGGCCGCCCAGGCCCCGGGTGAGTCCGCGACCCCGCCGACCGAGGCCACGCGTGCCCTCGACGTGGGGCGGATCATGGTCGAGGGCAACGTGTTCACGGACTCGACCCGCATCCTGCGCACGTTCGAGGTGCGGACCGGTCAGAGCTTCTCGGCCGATGCCGTGCGCCGTGGCACCCGCAAGCTCATCGCGCTGGGGCTGTTCTCGAACGTCGTCATCCGGCGTGTCGTGAACACCGAGGCGGGCGTCGTGGACCTCGTCATCGTGGTCACCGAGCGCCCGCGCATCGCCCGGATCGAGTTCCAGGGCCAGCGCAAGCGCGAGGAGACCGACCTCGAGCGCAAGTTGTTCCTGAAGGTCGGCGAGACGTACTCGGCGACCGCGACCGCGCGTCAGGTGGACACCCTCACGCACTACTACCGTGAGGAGGGGTTCGCGCGCGCCAAGGTGTCAGCGCAGACCGATTCGATCCCCGGCCGCAACGAGGTCACCCTTCGCTTCGTGATCGCGGAGGGCGAGAAGGTCCGCATCACCCGCATCCTGTTCGAGGGGCTCACAGCGTTCCCCGAGAAGCGCCTGCGCAAGGTCATGAAGACCAAGGCGAAGGGCTTCCTCGGGGGTGGCGACCTGAAGGACGAGACCTTCGCCGAGGACCGCGAGAAGCTCGAGACCTGGTACCACGATCACGGCTATCGCGACATGAGCGTGGCGGGTTTCGAGCTCGATGCGGGGGCGAAGCCGCGCGAGCTCGTGCTGCGCGTCCAGTTGTCCGAGGGGCGGCGCTACACGATGGGCAAGGTGGAGTGGTCCGGCGCCTCGGTCATGCCCCTCGCGGTGCTCGAGAAGCAGTGGCCGCGCAAGGGCGGCCCCGACTACAGCAAGGGGCGCATCCAACGCGCCGTCTCGGGGGCGTACTCCGAGTACGCCGAGCGCGGTTACCTGTACGTGGGCATCGAGCCGCGCGAGACCGTGGTGCGCGACTCGGTCGTCGACCTCGTGCTCGGCGTCACCGAGGGCGGTCCGTCGCGCATCCGGCGCATCAGCATCACCGGCAACAAGGGCACCCGTGAGAAGGTCATCCGTCGCGAGATCGACGTGCGCGAGGGCGACATCTTCCGGCGCTCGGCGCTCGTGCGCAGCCAGAGCGACGTCATGCGCCTCGGCATCTTCAACGAGGTGATGCCCGACTTCACGCCGGCCGAGAGCACCGACGTGGATCTGGTGTTCCGTATCACCGAGAAGCAGGTGGGCACCGCCTCGGCCGGTGCCGGCTTCACCAACGAGTCGGGCCTCACCGGATTCCTCGACATCGGCCACAACAACGTGTTGGGCAACGGCCAGCAGGTGCAGCTGCACCTCGAGCGCGGTGGTCGCCGACAGGACTACCAGCTCAGCTTCACCGAACCGTGGTTCCGCGACACGCCGACGTTGCTCGGGTTCTCGGTCTACAACACGTTCCGCAGTCTCGACGAGTACGACCAGCGGCGCCGCGGTGGTTCGGGGCGCATCGGGCGACCGCTGCCGTGGCCCGACTACTCGCGCGGTTCGGTGTCGTACACGCTCGAGTCCATGGAGTTCTCGAACCTCCGCACCGGCATCACGCTGGGCGGCGGTATCGTGCCCGGGCAGGCCCAGCTCACGAGCACACTCGAGCTCAACTTCCTCCGCAACAGCACGGACAACCCGTTCTACCCGACGCGCGGCACCCGGTTGTCCCTCAACGAGGAGATCACGGGCGGTCCGTTCGGGGGCGACATCGACTATCACCGCCATCGCATCGAGGGCCGTCTCTACCTGCCGTCGATCCTCAAGCGGATCACGAGCATGTTCCGAGTGCGTGTCGGCGCGTTGAGCGGCTTCGAACTCGACCCCGTCAACGGCGGGCAGCGCGTGCCGGACTACGCGCGCTTCCGTCTCGGTGGCGGCAACACGATGGACCCGCTGCGCGGCTACGACGACTACATGGTGGTGCCGGAGAAGTTCATCCGGTTCGTGAACACCTCCCTCATCCAGGGCATCGACTCGACCAGCACCCCGGGCCAGCGCGACACCACCTTCCGTCAGGTCAAGGTGCGCTACCCGGGCGGTCGTTTCATGACCGTGCTCACCTTCGAGCAGCAGTTCGCCATCGCCCATCCGTTGCATGCGCTGCTGTTCGTGGACGCCGGCAACACGTGGGATCTCGCGAACGAGATCAAGCCGTTCGACCTCAAGGTCGGCGCCGGGATCGGGTTCCGCATGGAGGTGCCGCTGCTCGGCAACATCGGGTTCGACTACGGATACGGCTTCCACCGCGACGACAAACCCCGTTGGACCGGGCATTTCATGCTCGGCAACGTGAACTTCTAGGGGGTCCCATGCGTCCTCGTCCCATCGTCCCGCGTTGCCTCTGGGGGATCGTCCTCGGCCTGTTGCTGGCGGCCGGGCCGGTGCTCGCCGCGAACTCGTCGATCGGCTACATCGACTCGGGCCGCATCTGGTTGGAGTACAAGGAGGCGCAGGAGGCGCAGCAGCGCTTCGAGCGTCAGGTGCAGGGTTGGCGCGACGAGGCCTCCGAGAAGCAGAAGGCGGTGGACCAGCTGAAGGCCGAGGTCCGTGATCAGGGCCCGATGCTGTCCGCGCTCAAACGGCAGGAGAAGGAGGGCGCGCTCACGCGCTCGATCAGCGAGTACGAGTCGTTCGTCCAGGAGATCTGGGGGCCGAACGGCCGCGCGGCGCAGGAGAACACGCGCGCCACCGAGGAGATCATCTCCCTCGTGCGGCGCGCGGTCGAGAAGATCGCCGCCCAGCGTGGGCTCGACCTGGTGCTCGACGCCAGCAACGGCGCCATCATCTACGCCGACAAGTCGCTCGACATGACCAACGAGGTGCTCGCCGAGCTCAACTCGGCGGTCACGGGCGGACGGTAGGAGGACGCATGCAGACTCGCACGCTCGCCGAGCTGGCCGAGGCGCTGCAGGGCACCGTGGTCGGGGACCCGACCACGGTCATCCGTGGCGTCGCCGGCATCCGCGAGGCGCAGGCCGGTGACCTGACCTTCCTCGCGAACACGCGTTACGAGAGCTATCTGGCCGAGACGCAGGCGTCGGCCATCATCTGCGACCGCGCCCCGCGTCAGGCACGCGTGCCGCTGCTGCAGGTGGACCACCCGTACCTCGCGTTCCAGAAGGCCGTCCGTCTGTTCCGGCCCGAGCTGTACCAGCCGCTGCCCGGCGTGCATCCCACCGCCGTCGTCTCGCCGGCCGCGGCGATCGGCGAGGGCGCCTCGATCGGGCCGCACTGCGTGGTCGAGCCCGGTGCGCGCATCGGGGCCCGCACCGTGCTCATGGCGGGGTGCTACGTCGGCGTGCAGGCCACCGTGGGCGAGGGCTGTCTGCTCTACCCGCACGTCACGATCCGCGAGGAGTGCGTGATCGGCGACCGCTGCATCCTGCACGTGGGCGCGGTGGTCGGAGCCGACGGGTTCGGGTTCGCGTTCGACGCCGGGCGGTACCACAAGGTGCCGCAGGTCGGGAACGTCATCGTGGGGGACGACGTCGAGATCGGCGCGAACACCACCATCGACCGCGCCACGACCGACAGCACGCGCATCGGGGACGGCAGCAAGATCGACAACCTCGTGCAGATCGGCCACAACGTCGTCATGGGCAAGCACTGCATCGTGGTCGCACAGGTCGGCATCTCGGGCAGCACCCAGCTCGAGGACTACGTCACGATCGGTGGTCAGGCGGGGGTCGTCGGCCACCTCAAGCTCGGCAAGGGCGTCCAGGTGGGGGCGCAGAGCGGCGTCACCAAGTCGGTCCCGGCGGGCGCCAAGGTGAACGGCACGCCGGCCGAGCCCTTGTCGTTGAGCCTGCGACTGCACGCCTGGTTGCGCCGCCTGCCCGAGCTGCTACCCGAACTGACCGGCCGCACCAAGGCGCTGGAGGCGCGCGTGGACCGGCTCGAAGCGAACCAGAAGGAGAGCGTCCAGTGAGTGGGAGACCGCAGCGCACCATCCGGGGCACCGCGACCGTCGAGGGCGTGGGGCTGCACACGGGCGAGAAGGGGATCATGTGCTTCAAGCCCGCCCCGGTCTCGCACGGTGTGCGCTTCGTGCGCACCGACCTGCCGAACCGTCCCGAGGTCCGCGTGCGCCCCGAGAACGCGCATTTCGACCCCGGGGCCGGGCGGCGCACGATCCTGCAGCAGGACGGTGTGCAGGTGCACACGATGGAGCACGTGCTGTCGGCGGTCGCCGGGCTCGGGATCGACAACCTGATCATCGAGACCAGCACCATGGAGGTGCCCGAGGGGCACGACGGCAGCGCCGAGCCCATCGCGCGCGCGCTCATGGAGGCGGGGATCGTCGAGCAGGACACGCCGACCCGCCACATCAAGGTGAGCAAGCCCGTGCGCTGGTCCGAGGGCGGCGTCGAGATGTCCGCACTGCCCGACTCCGGGTTCCGCATCTCGTTCCGAATCGAGTACGACCATCCGCTCATCGGTGTGCAGGAGCGCACGATCGACATCACGCCCGAGGTCTATCTCAAGGAGATCGCCCCGGCGCGCACGTTCGTGCTCGAGCGTGACCTCGAACTGCTCCGGCAGTCGGGCTGGATCAAGGGCGGACGGCTCGAGAGCGCCGTGGTGGTGGGGCAGGACCGCATCCTGAACGAGGGCGGCCTGAGGTTCCCCGACGAGTTCGTGCGCCACAAGATCCTCGACCTGCTCGGCGACCTGTTCATCCTCGGCGGCCCGTTGCTCGGACACATCAGCGCCAAGCGCTCCGGGCACCAGGCGCACGTCGCGTTCGTGAAGCGTCTCAAGGAGACGCTGCCGTTGCCCGGTCGCCGTCAGGGCGGTCCGCCCGAGGAGTGGGACACGACGGCCATCATGGACCTCATGCCGCACCGCTATCCCTTCCTGCTCGTGGACCGCATCACGAACATCGAGGAGGGGCGCTGCATCGAGGGCTACAAGAACGTCACCATCAACGAGCCGTTCTTCCAGGGGCACTTCCCCGGCCATCCCATCATGCCCGCGGTGCTGATCCTCGAGGCGATGGCGCAGGTCGGCGGCATGCTCATGCTGAACTCGGTGGACGACCCGGGGAACAAGCTCATGTACTTCATGGGCATCGACGGCGCGAAGTTCCGGCGTCCGGTGGTGCCCGGGGACAAGCTGTGCTTCAAGCTCAAGCTGGTCTCGGTGAAGCGGCGCACCATGAAGATGGCCGGTGAGGCCTACGTGGACGGCAACCTCGTGGCGGAGGCCGAACTGCTGGCCACCGTCGTGGACAAGCGGCCATGAGCGTGCACATCCATCCCGCGGCCTTCGTGGACCCGAGGGCCCGTCTCGGTACGGACGTCACCATCGGTCCGGGTTCGGTCATCGGCCCGGACGTCACGCTGGGTGATCGCACGCGCGTGGACGCGCATGCGCTCATCACCGGCTGGACCACGATCGGCTCCGACAACCACATCCACCACGGAGCCGTCATCGGGTCGGCCCCGCAGGACCTCAAGTACTCGGGCGAGCCGTCGTTCCTGACCGTCGGCGACCACAACGTGTTCCGCGAGTACTGCACCGTGAACCTCGCGACCGAGCCCGGCTTCGTGACCCGGATCGGTTCGCACGTGCTCATGATGGCCTACTCGCACGTCGCGCATAACTGCAGCATCGGCGACCGGGTCATCCTCGCGAACGCGGTCCAGTTGGCGGGTTACGTGATCGTGGACGACTGGGCGATCGTGGGCGGCGGAACGGTGGTGCACCAGTTCACGCGCATCGGTCGTCACGCCATGGTGGGCGGCGGTTCGCGCGTCTCGCAGGACATCGCGCCGTTCGTGAAGTCCGCGGGCAGCCCGCCGCGCAACGCCGGCATCAACTCGATCGGGCTCGCGCGCCGCGGCTACTCGCCCGAGGCGGTCGCTGCGGTCAAGCGCGCCTATCGCATCTTCTTCCGTGACGATCACACCGCGGCCCGCGCCGTGGAGGAGATCCGTCTCGCCCTGCCGGGGCAACCCGACGCCGAGCACTTCGCCCGCTTCTGCGAGACCTCGGTGCGCGGCGTGACCCGCTGAGAGGAGTGGCCATGGAACCCGTCCGCACCGGCGTCTGGGGAGTGGGGGTGTGGGGCGAGAAGCACGCCCGTGTCTACGGCAGCATCCCGGAGTCGCGCTTCGTCGGCGTGTACGACCGCTCACGCGAGCGTGCGGCCGCGGTCGTCGCCCAGTTCGGGGGCCGGGTGTTCGACACGCCCGAGGCCATGCTGGCCGAGTGCGAGGCGGTCTCGGTCGCGGTGCCCACCGTGCACCACCTCGAGGCCGCCCAGCAGGCGCTCTCGGCCGGGTGCCACGTGCTGGTGGAGAAGCCCATGGCGGTCACCGTCTCGGAGTGCGACGCCATGATCTCCGCGGCCGAACGGGCCGGGCGGGTCCTGCAGGTGGGGCAGGTCGAGCGCTTCAACCCGGCGCTGCTCGCGGCGCGGCCGTTCGTGAGCGCGCCCAAGTTCATCGAGGCCCACCGCATGGCGGCCTTCCAGCCGAGGTCGCTCGACATCGACGTGGTCGGGGATCTCATGATCCACGACATCGACGCGGTGCTGCACCTCACCGGGCGCACGCCGTCCGACCTCTCGGCGGTCGGCGTCGCGGTGCTCTCGAGCACCGAGGACATCGCCAACGCCCGACTCGAGTTCGCGGACGGTTGCGTGGCCAATCTGACCGCCAGCCGCGGGAGCGACTGCGGCGGTTCCGGTTCTTCACCGCGTCGGCCTACGTCAGCGTGGACCTGTTCGAGAAGACGGGCGAGGCGTTCGTCATCAAGGATCCGGGTTCGTTCAAGCCCGGCGCGGTGGACCCGCTCGCGCTGCTCTCGGGGATCGAGCGCACGAAGCTCTCCATCCCCGCCGGGGAGCCGCTCACGCTCGAACTCACCGCCTTCCTGCGCTCGTTGCGCGGGCAGGGGGACGGCGCGGCCTCGGCGCGTGCCGGGCGCGATGCGCTCGCGATCGCCGAGCAGGTTCGCGAGGCCATGCGTGCACGCGCGCGCCAGTGGGCGGTGCACTGAGCGACGTGACGTCGCGGGCGAACGGGAGCGTCGGCTCCTCATCGTGACCGGCGAGGCCTCGGGTGACGCGCACGCCGCGCGCCTGGTGCGCGCGCTGCGTCGGCTAGGTGCGCGTGCTGGCCGTCGCCGGACCCGAGTTGCGTGCCGCGGGGGCCGACACGCTGGTGCCGCAGGAGGATCTCGCGGTCATCGGCTTCAGCGGCGTGATCGCCAAGCTGCCCGTCATCCTGCGCGCCCGACGTGCCGTACTGGAGGCCCTCGACCGGTTCCGGCCCGACGCCGTGCTGCTGGTGGATTATCCCGGCTTCAACCTGCGCCTCGGCCCCGAGTTGGCCGCGAGAGGCGTGCGCGTCCTCTACTACATCGCTCCGCAGGTCTGGGCGTGGCACGCCGAGCGGGCCGCGGCGATGGCGCCGTGGGTGGATCGTCTGGGCGTCGTGTTCCCGTTCGAGGCCCCGATCTTCCAGCGCGCAGGGGTGCGGGCGGAGTTCGTGGGGCATCCGCTGCTCGACGACCTCGTTCCCGAGACCGACGAAGCCACGTTCCGCGCCGAACTGGGGGTGGGGCCCGAGGCGCGCCTGGTCGGGTTGCTCCCGGGCAGTCGGCGCGGGGAGTTGCGCGCCCATGCTCGCACGCTCATCGCGGCGGGGCGCGCGCTGGCCGCCCGACACCACAGCGTGGTGCCGGTGCTCGCTCTGGCACGCGGCATGACGCTCGACCACGTACCGGCCCACGAACGCTCCGGGGTGCGGGTGGTGAGCGGGCGTACCCGGTGCGTGCAGGCGTTCGCGACCTGTTGCGCGGTGGCCTCGGGGACCGCGACGCTCGAGACCGCGCTCTTCGGCACGCCTTTGGCGGTCGTTTACCGGGTGGGGTGGCTCAACCACCTCATCGCGCGCCGGGTGCTGCGCCTTCCGCACATCGGGCTGCCCAACATCGTGGCCGAACGCGAGGTCGCCCCCGAGTTGTTGCAGGACCGCTTCACGGCCGAGTCGGTCGCGGACACGCTCGGCGCGTGGCTCGCCGATCCCGCTCGGCTCGCTGCGCAACGTGCCGGACTCGCGGTGGTGCGTGAGCGACTGGGGGGCCCCGGTGCTTCGGAGCGCATGGCCGAACTGGTGCGGGAGCGTCTGTCGTGAGTCGTGACCGCTC
>JBEGJG010000114.1:0-7014 GCA_041184705.1 Candidatus Eiseniibacteriota bacterium | reverse complement strand
GCGGGCTGGAGGGTGAGCGCGGTGAGCAGGGAGAGGGTCAGGAGGATGCGGCGCATGACAGGACTCCTCGATGGGTTGTGAAGGGGGTACGTGCATGAGGATACGCCAACCCCTCGCGCGTGGGCGAGGGGTCAGCGGCGGCCGTCGCCCGCTCGCAGTCGCGGCGGCGGGGCCACCACGGCCGCGACCTGCAGGCCGGCCACCAGCGCCGAGAACATGAGCACCATGCGGAACGCGGCCTGGATGCCGTCCACGACCTCCTGATCGAGCAGCAGGGCGAGGCTGCGGAACCCCGTACTGCCGGGCACCAGCAGCAGGAGCGCGGGCGTGAGCGTCACGATGGGCGGCAGGCGGCGTCGGTGCGCGAGCAGGTTGCTCGCCACCGCGGCCACGAACGAGCCCATGAACACGCCCAGTTCGGGGCCCAGCGCGGTCGCACCCGCACGGCCACCGAGGAACGCGGCGATGCACACGCCCACGATGGCCGGGGCGTCGGCGGGCCGCGCCCGCATGAGCACGGTGAACGCGAGCGGTGCGATCGCGAGCGTGATCCAGACCGCGTTCTCGGGCAGACCGTTCGGGACCCGCGCAGGCGCTTCCCCGAACCACGACTCCGCCACGCGACCGCCCAGCGCGACCCCGAACGCGAGACCGATGAACCGCACGATCGCGCCGGTCAGGCGCGCGGTGCCCGAGACGAGGTGCTGGGAGTTCAGCTCCGCGAGTGCGGCCGAGAACGGCAGGCCGGGCAGCAGCACCATGAGGCCGCCGAGCGTGGCCACGTAGGTCGAGATCGGGAGCCTCGTCGCGGCAGCGGTCACGCCGAACGAGACCACGAACGCGGCCAGCACCTCGAAGAACCGGTTCGCGGCCTCGGGTAGGCGACCGCTCGCCGCGATGCCACCCACCAGCATGGCCATCACCGCTGCGGCACCGATCTCGTGGAAGCCGCCGCCCAGGAACAGGCCCGCGGCCCCACCGGCGAGCCCGAACGCGAGCACGGTGATCGTGCGACCCCAGCGCGGCGGTTCACGGTCGAGCGCTTCGAGCGCCTCGAGTCCCGCGCGCGGTGCGAGTCGTCCGGCGAGCACGTCCTCGACGATCGTCTGCGCGCGTCCGATGTGCTCGAGGTGCAGGGTTCCGGGCTCGACGCGCACCAGGAACGTGCGCTGCGCGGCCTGCTCGCCGAACGCGGCGAAGATGCTGGTCGGCGTGGTGAAGAACTGGCCCGCCACGCCGAGTCGCTCGGACGCGTCGCCCAGCGCCTCCTCGATGCGGTGCGACGGATAGCCGAGCCGGTGCAGCGCACGGCCCATGCCGAGCAGGAACGCGGTCGCGTCGTCGTCGGGCGGGATCGCGGCGCTCACGCGACGATCCCGCGCGCCGCGCGCGACAGCATCAGATGACCTCGAACGACGGCGCCTTCGTGATCGCGCCGCACGCGAGCGCGCGGTCGTAGAGCAGCTGGATCCCGGCGCGGCCGCGCTCGCCCATGTCGAGCGTGAGGTCGTTCACGTACATGTGCACGAACCGCTTGCCCTGCTGGGTGTCGAGCCCGCGCCCGAACTGCAGCGCGTAGGCGATCGCCTCGTCCTCGTGCGCGAACGCCGCCTCGATGCTACGGCGGAAGCCCACGCTGCACGCCTTCATGAGCTCGGGGCCGAGGTCGCGTCGCACCACGTCGAGTCCGAGCGGCACCGGCAGATCGTCGCGCGTCTTCCACAGCTCGCCGAAGTCGAGCACCTTGGTGAGCCCCTCGGCGACGTAGGTGAGCTGGCTCTCGTGGATGATGACGCCGGCGTCCACCTCGCCCGCGAGCACCGCACGCGGGATGTCGTCGAACATGACCTCGACCGTCTCCACGTCGGGGCACTCGATGCGCAGCAGCAGCGCCGCGGTGGTGAGCTTGCCCGGGATGGCGACGCGCTTGCCCTTGAGGCTCTCGACCGAGCGCGATTCGCGCGCCACGAGCACGGGCCCGTAGCCCCAGCCGAAGCTCGCCCCGCACGCCAGCACGGCGTAGCGGTCGGCGAGATGGGCGTAGGCGTGCGCGCTGACCGCGGTGATCTCGAGGTCGGCGTGGTCGAGCGCACGGCGATTGAGCGTCTGGATGTCCTGCAGCACGTGCTCGACGCGGCAGCCCTCGATCACGGCCTCGCCGGTGTGGAAGCCGTAGAACATGTAGGCGTCATCGGCGTCGGGGCTGTGGCCGAAGCGGACGGTGCGGAGCTCGGTGGGCGTGGCGGACATGCGCTTCCCCAAGGGTTCGCGGCCGAGGCCGCGGGGACGGGACGGGTGGAAGGGCCGCGAGGATAACGCACCGGGCGCGACGCTGCAGGGCGCGGCCCCGCGCTGGGCGCGGTCGTCGTCGGGGTCGGTGTCGGCGGGACCGCGCTCGCTTCAGCGCGGTTCGACCGCGCGCAGGTCGGGTTGCGGGCCCGGCCCGATGCGCCGGGGCCGAAGCGGTGCGACGAGTCCCATCACCGCCCACGGCAGCAGGAAGCGCGCGACCCAGTGGGCCTCGCGCGTCGCGACCGCGAGCGGACCCGGCGGCGGGGAGGCCGGAAGCGGGTCGCGCCAGGTCGCGTCGGCACCGGGCAGGCCCAGCGCCTCGGCGAGGGCCTCGGCGATGCGGGCGTGACCGGCGGGGTTCGCGTGCAACCGGTCGGGGTGCCACAGGCGCGCATCGGTGGCGACCGGGTGCGCGGCGAAATCCACCAGCACCGTGCCCGTGGTCTCGCACGTGGCGCGCAACGCCTCGTTCATGGCGCGGATGCGCGGCGCGAGCGCGGCCGCGATCGGCAACAGGGGGGTGAGGTCGGGCAGCGTGAACGTGACCACCGTGGCCCCGCTCGTGCGCAACGCCGACTGCATCCGGAGCGTGTCGTTCGCGAAGGCACGCACGTCGAATCGGCGTGCGAGCACGTCGTTGGTGCCGGTGAACGCACTCGCCAGCCCGGGACGCAGCGCGAGCGCGCGTTCGAGTTGGTGGTCCAGCACCTCGCGCGTGGTGAGTCCACGCACCGCGAGGTTCGCGTACTCGAGTCCGCCCTGTGCGAGGGCGATGCGTTCGGCGAGTCGGCGCGACCAGCCGTGCCAGCCGCGGCGCGGATCGCCGTCAGCGATCCCCTCGGTGGAGCTGTCCCCGATCGCCACGTAACGCTCGTAGCGCACGGTGGTCACGCGGTCGCGGGCGACAGGTACGCGACGAGTCGGTCGAGTGCGCGCGGCCACGCCTCGCGCCAACTCGCGGTCACGGCGCGATGCGCCTCGCCCGGCGGGGCCTCGTGCGCGACGACCAGCTCGGTGCCGCCGTCGGGAAGCGCCGTGAGCGTGAACCGCACCGTGCCGGCGGTGCCGTCGGGATAGCCCGCGTGCCCGCCCGTGAACGCGGCCTCTTCGGGGGGAGACCACGCCACCCAGCGCGCCTCGAACGGCAGGCCCGAGTTCCCCGCTCGCGTCCAGCGCATGACGAGCGCACCGCCCGCGTGCATCTCGCTGGTGCACGCGTCGCAGAACCAGTGCTCGAGATGGCGGGCCTCGACGAGGGCCGCGAACACACGGGCGGGCGGGGCCGCGAACGTGCGCGCGAACGTCAGCGCGCCCTCGCTCACGGACGCCACTCGGTCTCGGGTTCCTCGGGCGGCGGCGCCGGAGCCGCGCGTCGCTGCGCGGCCTTCTCGGCGGCGCGCGCGAAGATCTCGGCGCGCAGCGCGTCCAGGCCCTCGCCCGTGATCGCCGAGACCATGCGCGCGTCGGGGAACTCGACACGCAACGCGGCCACCTGATCGTCGGTGAGGCGGTCGCACTTGTTGAACACCATGATGCGCGGCGGGCGCGGCTCCTGCAGGATCGCGTCGAGCACGGTGTCCACCGCGATGAGGTGGCGACGGAAGTCGGGGTCCGAGCCGTCGGTGACGTGCAACAGCACGTCGGCCTCGACCGCCTCGATGAGCGTGCTGTGGAACGAGGCCACGAGATGGTGGGGCAGCTTGCGGATGAACCCGACCGTGTCGGTCACCAACGCCACCTCGCGCTCGGGGCTCACCAGCTGGCGCGTCGTGGAGTCGAGCGTGGCGAACAGGCGGTCCTCCACGAACACCCCGGCGCGCGTGAGCGCGTTGAACAGCGTGCTCTTGCCGGCGTTGGTGTAGCCCACCAGGGCGGCGCGGAACTCGCGCTGACGACGCGCGCGCTGCGTGCGGCGCTCGCGCTCCACCGCCTCGAGCTCGCGCTTGAGGCGGCCGATCCGCTCGCGAACCATGCGGCGATCGGTCTCGAGCTGCGTCTCGCCCGGGCCTCGCGTGCCGATGCCGCCGGCCTGCCGCTCGAGGTGCTTCCACATGCCGGTCAGGCGCGGCAGCGTGTACTCGAGCTGTGCGAGCTCCACCTGCAGACGGCTCTCGCGCGTGCGCGCGCGGCGGGCGAAGATGTCGAGGATGAGCTCGCTGCGGTCGATCACCTTGCGGTCGAGCGCCTTCTCGAGGTTCTTCACCTGCGCGGGCGAGAGGTCGTCGTCGAAGATGCACAGGTCGGCGTCGCGCATCTCGGCGAGCTGCTTGAGCTCCTGGATCTTGCCCTTGCCGAGGAACGTGCCGGCCTGGATGGTGCCGCTACGCTGCACGAGCGTGTCGGCGACCTTCGCGCCCGCGGTGTCGGCGAGCAGCGCCAGCTCCTCGATGGAGCGGTCGATGTGCGCGCGTTCGCGCTGCGCATGGCCCACGAGGATCGCGCGCTCGTTGCGTGCGGCGCGGCCGGTCTCGTACGAGGAGGATTTCATGCTCGGATCGGCACCTCGAGGTCGTACGGCGCGGGCGTGAGATTCTCGATCGTGCCGTCGGCGCGCACGACGACGAGGTCCTCGATGCGCACGCCGAGACCGCGCTCGGGGTAGTACAGGCCCGGCTCGATCGAGACGACGTGCCCGGGTTCGAGCACGGCCGTGTTCGTGGGCGGCCCGCCGAGGCGCGGGCCCTCGTGCACCGCCAGCCCCACGCCATGGCCGAGCGAATGCACGTAGCCCTGTTCGGTGCCCTGGTTCGTGCGCACCGTGGGGTGGCCCTGACGCTCGAACACGTCGCACACGAGTTCCTGAAGGTCGCGGCACCGCACACCACCCTGCGCACGCGCCATGGCCGCGTCGAACGCCTCGCGGCACTCCGCGTACACGCGCCGCAGCGGTTCGGGGGCGGGCCCCAGGCAGAAGGTGCGCGTCATGTCGGTGTGGTAGCCGCCACCGGCCTCGACCGGGAAGATGTCGATGAGCAGCGGTTCACCCGCGCGCACCGGGTCCGCGTCGTTGCCGCGGTTGTGCGGTACGCCCGCGTCGCGCCCCTGCGCCACGATGCTCTCGCCGTCCTCGCCGAGTCCGTACTCCGCGAAGGTGAGGTGCAGCAGGCGTCGCACGTGGCCGAGCGTGGCGGTCTCGCCGTTCGGCGTGCGGAACGCATCGGCCTCGGGACGCAGTTCGCCGAGCCACGCACGCACGCGTCGCATGGCCTCGACCGCACCGCGCGAGCAGTGCCGGATCCGCTCGAGCTCGCTCGGCTCCTTGGTCATCGCCGCCACGCCGAGAAGGTCGGGCTGCGAGGCGTCCACCGTGAGGCCTGGCGCGAGCGCGCGCACGCGGTCGAGCAGCATCCAGCCGAAACCGAGCGGCACGTCGCCCGCGAACGCGAGACGGCCCTCGATTCCCAGCTCCGCCGCCACCTCCACGACGAGTTCGGCGAGGGCGTGCGCCTGCGACTCAGCCGACTTGATGCGCTGCAGCAGTCCGCGCTGTCCGTACGACGAGGTCGAGCACCCGACGAGCGCGGCCTGGTCGCGCTCCATGGCGTCGTGCACGAGATGCGCGCGACCGTCGGCGGCGCGCAGGTACAGGCCGTGGTGGATCTTCTGTCCCGTCGCGTAATGGAAGGCGGGGCAGTAGCGGTCATGCGCGAGCACGACGAGGCCGGCGAGGCCACGCTGCTGCATGAGGACGTCGAGGTCGGAACGCACGGGGACGATCTCCACGGAGGGTGGTGGGGTTCGGGCGCAGGATGGCATCCGATGGGGCGCGTCGTCGGGGGGCCGCCGAAGCGCTCGGAACATGGTCCCATCCGCTTCCGCGAGCAAGCGTCATGAAGGCTCACGGTCGTTCGGGGGCCCGAGGGCTCGCCGGAGGACCGTCGTTCGGTCCACGGCGCGGCCTCAGGGGAAGGCGAGATACACCCACAGGGCCTCGAACACGGGAGCACCCGTCGAGGTGCGGGGCGTGGCGGCATCGACCACGGTCGCGCCGTGATACGAACCGGCCAGGAGCGGGGTGGCACGCGTGGTCAGTTGGTGCGTGTTCCCATAGGGTGCGGTCATGGCATCCATGAGCGTGGCGTTGCCGAATGCGTCGAGGCCGAGCATGGACCAGTTGGCCAGTGCCTGAGCCGCCGGGACGAGCGGATCCTGCTCGTGGATGAACCCGTACTGGCGAATCGCCGGGGTCACGTTCGTACGCGCCAACCAGGTCGCCGGGACGTTCGCGACCCGACGCCAGTCGGCCGGGGACGAGAAGTACACGGCTCGATCCAGCGAGACGAGCTTGGCCAGCACCCCCACGTGTCCGCCGCCCTGCGAATGCCCGGCCAGCGTCACCCGTGACCAGTCGATGCGGCCACTCACGAGGTACTGGCCCCAGCCCTCGGCGGGGTATCGCGTGTGCAGGTACTGCAGCAGCTTCTCGGTCCGGTTCACGATCGAGTTGGCGGGGGTGATCGTGACGAGCGGGCTCGTGTCGAGCCCACTGATGATCTCGCGCCGCACGTCCCAGAAGCACTCCGGATCGACGTCGTCGGCGCACAGCGTCCCGACCGGGGTGGGGTTGGGGTAGCTCAGCGCGATGGCGTGGTAGCCACGCGACGCGCCCGTCCGGAGGATCAGTTGGTGCATCGCCGGGACCGCCCCCGTCCCGGGTAGGAACACGAACAGTCGGTTGCGCATCTGTGTGGCGGGGTCGGGGTTCCACGCGAGGTGTACGGC
>JBEGJG010000113.1:0-7063 GCA_041184705.1 Candidatus Eiseniibacteriota bacterium | reverse complement strand
GCCCCGCGCGCCCGCTCCCGTCCCTCGCCTGCGCACTCGCGCTCGTCGTGCCCGCGCTCGCGCACGCCTCGCCGCTCCAGTTCGTCTCGCCGCGCGACCCGCTGGCCGCCGAACTGCGCGTGCTCGAGCTCTACGACCTGCCCGCGGACTCGGGGCGGTTCCGCCTCCCCCACTTCAACAGCTGGCCGCTCGCGCGCTTCGAGGTGATGGGCCGCGGCGCGCCGGTGGGCGGCGATCCCGTGCGACGGAGGGTCGCCGACCGCATCGAGCGTGAGCTGCAGCGCGACGCGACGCGCGCGTTCGCCGACACGCGTGCCCTGCGCTCCACGCCGCGAGCGTGGTCACGCGAATGGGCCGACGACGAGCGCGCTGAGGTCTCGCTCGGCCTCGAGGGTGCGACCGAGCACGACGAGGCGTGGGGCGAGGACTCGCCTCGCTGGCGGGACGGCACCGGGATCCACGTGCGGGCGGGCGTGCAGGTGGACGGCTGGCTCCTCTACACGCACCTCACGGCGGGACAGCTGCGCGATGCGTCGCTCTACACCGACGTGCTGCTGCAGGGCTCGGACCTCGCGCTGCAGACCGAGGAGTCCTACGCGGCCTATCACGGCGGCGACGGTCGCTGGAGCGTCGCGCTGGGTCGTCAACGCTTCGCCTGGGGCCCGGGCGAGGAGGGCTCGCTGCTCCTGTCGCGCACCGCGGCACCGCTCACCGCGCTGCACGCGCACTGGCGCCTGCCCGCCCTGCACGCCGACCTCATCTCGATCAACGCCACCACGCATCCGGGGCGCGAGGAGCAGTTGGCCGCGCACCGGCTCGAATGGCAGCCCACGCGCGGGGTGCGTCTCGGACTCAGCGAGGCGGCGCGCTACCGCTCCGGGGGCTGGCAGGGCGTGTACCTCGCCAGCGTCATCCCCTACTCGCTCGCGCAGCGACTGCTCTCGCAGGACGGCGACACGATCGGCGTCAACCGCAACAACGTGCTCATGTCGTTCGACGCCTCGTGGCGCGTGGCCGACGGCACGCGCGTGTACGGCGAACTGCTGCTCGACGACGTGCATGCCAAGAGCGCCGCGTTCCCGAACAAGTACGGCTGGCAGATCGGGCTCGACGGCGCGTGGACCCGCGGGTTCACACGACTGACCTGGAACGCCGAGTACACGTGGCTGTCGCGCTACGTCTACACCTCGTACTACGACCGGGACTTCGCCGCGCAGGGGGCCCCGCTGGGGTTCCCCACCGGACCGGACTCGCGCCGACTGCGCACGCGACTGTCGTGGGACCCGTCCACCGACTGGCAGGTCGTGGCGATCGCCGGTCGCACGTGGCAGGGCGAGAACGATCTCGACGAACCGTTCGTGCCCGGGGGGCCGGTCCCACCCGTGGGCACGCTCGAGGGTGTGCCCGAGGTGAGCGACGACCTCACCGCGACGGTGCGCTGGTGGCCGGCGAGCGGCGTGGACCTGTCGCTCTCGCTGGGCGTGCGCCGCACCGAGGACGCCGGGCACGTCGCCGGCGTCTCGCGCCGCGACGGGTTCGGCTCGCTCGCGTTCCGCCTCACGCGCTGAGCGCGCCCGTCGGTCGTCGTGCCGCCCCCGTGCCGCCGGGCTTGACGCCGTGCGCGGGACGGTCGCACCGTCCGCCCGTCCGTCCCGTCCCTCACACCCTCCGAGAGGATCCGCCGATGCCCCGTCCGCTCCTCGCCGCCGCGCTCGTGCTCTCGCTCGTCGCGACCCCGGTGCTCGCCGACTCGCTCGACCCCGCGAGCCGCGACACCACCTGCGCTCCCTGCCGTGACTTCGACCAGTACGCCAACGGCGGCTGGCGCGCGACGTTCGTCATGCCGGCGTCGTACTCGCGCTACGGTGCGTTCACCGAGGTCTCCGACCGCAACCAGCGCACGCTCGTGGACATCGTCACGCGCGCGGCATCGTCCAAGGCGAAGGCGGGCACCGACGAGGCGCGTCTCGGCGACTACTGGTCGAGCTGCATGGACTCGGCCGCGGCCGAGAAGGCCGGCCTGCGTCCCGTCGCGCCGCTGCTCGACGCGGTGCGGGACCTGCGCGACAAGAAGGACCTCGCGCGCACGGTGGCGTGGTTCCACGCGCACGGCGTGGGCACGCTGTTCGGGTTCTTCGGCAACCAGGACGCCAAGGACAGCAAGCGCGTGATCGCGCACGCGGGTCAGGGCGGACTGGGTCTGCCCGACCGCGACTACTACACGAAGACCGACTCGGTCTCGAAGGCCACCCGTGCGTCGTACGTCGCGCACATGGCGCGCATGTTCGTGTTGGGCGGCGAGACGCCCGAGGCGGCCGCGCGCACCGCCGACGCCGTCATGGCGCTCGAGACCGCGCTCGCCGAGGCGAGCATGACCAACGTGCAGCGTCGCGACCCCAACGCGGTCTACCACCTCATGACCACCGACTCGCTGCGGGCGCTCACGCCGCGCTTCGACTGGTCGTCCTACCTCGCGGGCCGTGCGATCGCGCCCGAGGTCGTGAACGTCACGCAGCCGCGGTTCTTCGCGGCCGTGGACGGGCTCGTGGACACCGTGCCCCTCGAGACGTGGCGCGCGTACCTGCGCTGGGCCGCGCTGTCCGACGCCGCGCCCATGCTCACGCAGGCGTTCGCGGACGAGTCGTTCCGGTACGAGCAGTTGATGTCGGGTGCCAAGGTGCAGCAGCCGCGCTGGAAGCGCTGCCTCGCGGCCGTGGACCGCGACCTCGGCGACGTCCTGGGCCGCGCCTACGTGACCGAGGCGTTCCCCGCGCGTGCGCGCGAGCGGGCGCTGGAACTCGTGCACAACCTCGAGGCCGCGCTCGGCGAGCGCATCGACGCGCTCACGTGGATGAGCGACGCCACCAAGCAGGCCGCGCGCACCAAGCTCGGCACGTTCGACGAGAAGATCGGCTACCCCGACAAGTGGCGCGACTACTCGAGCGTCACCATCCGCCGCGGCCCGCTCTACCCCAACCGACTCGCGGCCCGCAAGGCCGAGGCCACGCGTGGCCTGCAGCGCATCGGCAAGCCGGTCGAGCGCGGCGAGTGGCGCATGAGCGCACCCACGGTGAACGCGTTCTACTCGCCGCAGCTCAACAGCATCAACTTCCCCGCCGGCATCCTGCAGCCGCCGTTCTTCGACCCCGACGCCGACGATCCGGTGAACTACGGCGCGATCGGCGCGGTCATCGGCCACGAGATGTCGCACGGCTTCGACGATCGCGGTCGGCAGTTCGACCACGAGGGCAACCTGCGCGACTGGTGGCAGCCCTCGGACGCGGCCGCCTACAAGGTGCAGGCGCAGCGCGTCGTCGAGCAGTTCGACGGCTACACGGTGCTCGACTCGCTGCGCGTGAACGGCCGCCTCACGCTGGGCGAGAACATCGCCGATCTGGGCGGGCTCGCGGTCGCCTACGCCGCGATGCAGCGCGCGCTCGCGGGCAAGCCGCGCACGCTCGTGGACGGGTTCACGCCCGAGCAGCGCTTCTTCCTGTCGTACGCGCGCATCTGGCGCGCCATGGACCGGCCCGAGGGGCTGCGCACGCGCGTGCTCACCGACCCGCACTCGCCCGCCAAGTGGCGCGTGAACGGGCCGCTGTCGAACCTGCCCGAGTTCCACGAGGCGTGGGGCTGCAAGGACGGCGACGGCATGGTGCGTCCCGAGGAGCTTCGCGCGCGCATCTGGTGAGGTCACTCCATCCCTGAAGCCAACGGACCCCGGCGGATCGTCCCGCCGGGGTCCGTTCGCTCACGTGGCACGATGCGAGACGTGACGGGCTTCACGATCCGCGCAAGGGATCCCGCCGCGCGCGGTGCACGACCCGCTCCGTGGCCTGCGCCGCGTCGATCAGCGCGACGGACTACTCGTCGCGATAGCCCGCGGCGTAGAGCGGCAGCGCCACCAACTCGCGCGCGAGCGCACCGAGGTCGAGGCGCGATCCGGCGTCGGCGGGTGCGGCCCCGCTCGAACGCACCCCCGCCTGCCGCAGCGCCAGCATGGCCCGTGCGACGTGGAAGCCGTGCGTGATCACCAGCGCCTCGCCGCCTCCATGCGCCGCGAGCCAGGCGGCCGCGTGGCGGGCCGTGGCGCGCGTCGTCGCACCCAGGCTGTCGCGCACCACCGCCGAGTCGGGCACCCCGTGCGCCACCAGCCAGGCGCGCATGACGCGCGACTCGTCGTAGCCACCGTCGCGGCTCGCGCCGCTCACGAACAGCACGGGCACGAGTCCGTCGGCGTGGACGCGGCGCGCCGCCTCGAGTCGGGCGGTCAGCGCCGAGCCGGGCTCGTCGCCGCGCGCGGTGGTGCCCAGCACCACACCCACCGCCGCTGGACGCGGACGCGACATGCCCCCGAACAGCGCCACGGTGAGCGCGTACGCGCCCACCAACCACAGCACCGCCGCCAGCGTGGGGAGACCGGAACCCGGGCGCGACACGGTCGCCTCAGTGCTTGGTGGGCAGCGGGTTGTGCCGGGTCCACTCCACCGTGCGACGCAGCCCCTCGGCGAACGACACGCGCGGGGCCCAGCCCAGCACGGACTTCGCCCGCGAGGCGTCGAGATAGATGCGCTGCACCTCGCCCGGGCGCGGCGGCTCGTGGATCGCGTCCTCGGCGAAGCCCAGGATGACCTTGAGCTCGCGCACGATGTCGTTGACCGACGTGCCGATCCCGGTGCCGAGGTTGAGCATCTCGCCACTGCCCTTCTCGAGCGCGATCACGTTGGCGTCCACGACGTCGGACACGAACAGGTAGTCGCGCACGGCGTTGCCGTCGCCGAAGATGCGCGGACGCTTCCCCTCGAGCATGAGCCCGATGAAGATGGCGTTCACGCCGGCCTCGCCATGCGGGTTCTGGCGCGGGCCGAACACGTTCGGGTAGCGCAGCACGGTGAAGTCGAGCCCGTGGAGCAGCTTCCACAGGTAGAGGTAGTGCTCGACCGTGTGCTTGCTGGCGCCGTAGGGCGCCTCGGGGTTCACCGGGTGGTCCTCGGTCGCGGGCAACTGGCGACCCTCGCCGTACAGCGCGCCACCGGTCGAGGCGTACACCACCTTGCGCACGCCGTGGCGCGTGCAGGCCTGCAGCAGGCCGATCGACCCGAGGATGTTGACGCGCGCGTCGAACACCGGATCGGAGACCGACTTGCGCACGTCGATCTGCGCGGCGTGGTGGTCCACGATCTCGGGCTTGAACTCGGCGATCGCGGCGTCGATGGCCGCGGCGTCGGCGAGATCGCCCTGGAAGAACCGGGCCTTCGGGTTCACGAACTCACGGAAACCGCTCGAGAGGTCGTCGAACACCGCGACCTCGTGTCCCAGTTCCAGGAACCGGTCCACCACGTTGGAACCGATGAAGCCCGCACCGCCCGTCACGAGGATCCGCACGTTTCGTCTCTCCGGGTTCAGGAAGGGGTCGTGGAGCGAACGCGACGGGACGCTAGCCGCCCCGTCGCGTCGCCGCAAACGATCAGGCCGCGCGCTGGCGCTCGTGGCCGAGACCGGCGATCACGGGCGCGAAGCGCGTGGCGAGCGCCCCCGTGTTGACGGTCTGTGCGAACTCACGGCCGCGCGCGATGGCGGCCTCCACCGCGGGGGTGCGATGCAGCGCGGCCGCCACCGTGTCCCACGACAGTCGCGCCAGCCCCTCGCGCGCCCACGACGCGCCGTGCGCGCGCAGGAACGCGTGGACCGGCTCGGCGAGCGTGCCCACGGGCAGGACCGGGCAGCCGGCCGCCAGCGCGCGCGAGACGAGCCCGGCCGACAACGGAGCCTGCACGCCCACGAACACGATGCGCGCATGCTGCATCCACGCGATCTCGGCCTCGCGCGTGGCGGGTCCGACGAAGTGCACGCGCTGCAGGATGCCGGCCGCGCGCGCGAGCGCCTCCCACTCGGGATCGGGATGCCCCAATACCACGAGGTCCACCTCGTCGCGCTGATCGGCCGCTCGGGCGAACCCGTCGAACAGCACCCCGGCGTCGGCCGCGCGCAGCGGCGAGGCCACCAGCGCGTACGGGCCGTCCCACAGCGACAGTCGCGGCGTGCGCGGACGCTCGCCGTCCACCACCACGGCCTCACCGGGCTCGAGACCGTGCGCGAGCGTGGGCATGGTGCCCACCGCACGCACCGGCGACCAACCGCTCGGCCACCACCACGCCGACATGCGCGGGCCCAGCCAGCGCGCGGCATCACCCGCGCCCGGCGTGGCGCTCACCCACACCACGGCGTCGGCTCTCCACTGCGCCGCGGCCTTGCGAACCACGTCGCCGCCGCGCTCCTCGGCGACGCGCTCGATGCCCGTCTGGCGCCGCTCGGCGGTGCCGTGCTGCAGGTCGGTGTCGGCGGTCTCGGTGGCGATCGCCATCATGCGCACCTCGGCGCCGAGACCCTTGAGCAGGTTCGCCCGGGGGCGAAGGTCGGACGCCGACGATCCGGTGGCGTCCAGATGTTCCACGAGCAGGATGCGGGGAAGTGATGACACGGTGAGGCCCTCGTCGTTCCGTCGCGCGCGAGCGAGGCGGGACCTCCGCGGGTCCGCGCGGCCCTCGAGGGGCGAGCGACCGGTGCGCCGTGGGGCGCTCCGTCGCGACGCGCGGCGTCGGCGGCGATCGCGCCGGTCGTCCTCGCCGCCCGTCGGGCGGTCCGGTGCACCGGTCGCGGCGCGACGCGCTCCATGGCCGGAGCGGGTCGTGTGCTCCCGCCGCGGGGGCCCTAGGTCGTGACCAGGGGCTCGGCGCGGCGGCGGTCCGCCTGGACCCGGCGTGTCCACGCCAGGAAGCGGAGCCGCTGACGCACCTGCAAGTCGCAGTCCAGAACGATCGGCTCGAGGGCCGGTCGGACCGCTTCCGGGCGGCGCGGGCTCGGCACGACCGGCACCGGCGCGGGTACCGCGACCGGGGTCTCGGGCCGGAGCGCCTCGATGCGCCCGGGAAGGGCTTCGAGAACCGCCTCAGCCGTCCCTCTCAAGTTCATGCCATGGAACACGATGCCGAACCTCGCCATGGCCCGGTCGGCGGCCCGGCGCGACCTCCCGCCCAACCCCGCCCACCAGCCCTCGAGGGCC
>JBEGJG010000112.1:7155-11439 GCA_041184705.1 Candidatus Eiseniibacteriota bacterium | reverse complement strand
CACGAGCGGGAGCGCCTGCTCCTCGTCGCGCGCGGGCACGATGACGTCGATCACGAGCATGCGGCGAGCGTACGGTGCGAGGCACCGCCCGTCGAGAGCGGCGCGCGAACCCGCACGCTCACGATATGACGCGACGCCCCCGGCGGGCGTGAGCCGCACCGAGGGCGTCCGACGTCGCAACGACCACGACTACCGGCGATCGCTCTCCTTCGCCGAGCCGCGCACCGCGGCCTGCGCCGCCGCGAGCCGTGCGATCGGCACACGGAACGGCGAGCAGGACACGTAGTCGAGACCCAGACGATGGCAGAACTCCACGCTCGCGGGCTCACCGCCGTGCTCACCGCAGATGCCGACCTTGAGCTTCGAACGGCTCTTGCGGCCCTGCGTGACGGCCCACTCCATGAGCATGCCGACGCCCTCCTGGTCCACCGACACGAACGGGTCGCCGCCCAGGATGTGACGGTTGACGTACTCCGGCAGGAACTTGCCGGCGTCGTCACGCGAGAAGCCGTAGGTCATCTGCGTGAGGTCGTTGGTGCCGAACGAGAAGAACTCGGCGACCTCGGCGACCTGCTTCGCGGTGATGGCCGCACGCGGCACCTCGATCATGGTGCCCACGAGGTACTCGAGCTTCACGCCCTTGGCCTTCTGCGTCTCCTCGGCCACGCGGCGCACGATACCGGCCTGGTCCTGCAGCTCGGTCACGGTGCCCACGAGCGGGATCATGACCTCGGGGACCACGTTGCCCCCCTCCTTCACCACCAGACAGGCGGCCTCGAAGATGGCGCGCGCCTGCATCTCGGTGATCTCGGGGTACGTGATGCCGAGACGGCAACCGCGATGGCCCAGCATGGGGTTGAACTCGTGCAACTCCTCGACGCGCTTGAGCAGCTCGGGCATGCCGGCCTTGAGCTGCGCGACGGTGAGGCGATAGCGCTTGGCCATCTCCTTCTTGTCCGCGGCCGAGGCGCGCGGGAAACGCGCGATGTCCACCATGAGCTCCTCGCGCTTGGGCAGGAACTCGTGCAGCGGCGGATCGAGCGTGCGGATGGTGACCGGGTAGCCCTTCATGGCCTTGAACAGACCGTGGAAGTCCTTGCGCTGGAACGGCAGCAGCTTGGCGAGCGCACCCTTGTAGGCCTTGTCCGCAGCCGCATGCTCCTTGCGCAGCGTCGCGATCTCGGTCTTGAGGGCCTTGATCGCCTGCTGGTGCTTGGCGACCGCCTTCTTGTGCGCGGCCGGACCGTCCTTGCCCTCGACCGGAGGCGAGGCGAGGAGCGACTCGAGCGCCTTCTCGCGCCCGACCAACTCCTCGGCGCGCGCCTTCACGACCGGGGCGGCCATGATCATGCGCACGACGTGCGGCAGGCGGTCCTCGGCGAAGAACATGTGCTCGGTACGGCAGAGCCCGATGCCCTCCCCGCCGAACTCGCGGGCCTTGATGGCGTCGCGCGGGATGTCCGAGTTCGAGCGCACGCGGAGCTTGCGGTACTTGTCCGCGATCGCCATGAACTGCTGGAACTCACCGCTGATCTCGGCGTCGATCGTCGGGACCGCGCCCAGCATCACGGTGCCGGCCGAGCCGTCGATCGTGATCCAGTCGCCCTCCTTCACGACGAGCTTGCCGATCGTCATCTGGCGCGCCTTGTCGTTGACGTGGATGGCGCTCGCCCCCGAGACGCACGGCTTGCCCATGCCACGCGCCACGACGGCCGCGTGCGAGGTCATGCCACCGGTCGCGGTCAGGATGCCCTGCGCCGCGTCCATGCCGTGGATGTCGTCGGGCGTGGTCTCCTTGCGGACGAGGATCACCTTCTTCTTGGCGTGACCCATCTCGGCCGCCTTGTCGGCGTCGAACACGGCCACACCGACCGCGGCGCCCGGCGAGGCCGACAGGCCCTTCGCGACGACCTGCACCTTGGCCTTGGGGTCGAGACGCGGGTGCAGCAGCTGGTCGAGCGACGCGGCGTCCACGCGCAGCACCGCCTCCTGCTCGGTGATGAGCTTCTCCTTCACCATGTCCACGGCGATGCGCACGGCGGCCTGCGCGGTGCGCTTGCCGTTACGCGTCTGCAGCAGGTACAGCGTGCCGTCCTGGATGGTGAACTCGAAGTCCTGGATGTCGCGGTAGTGCTGCTCGAGCCGCTTGGTGATGGTGTGGAGCTGGCGATAGACGCTCGGCATCTCCTGCTCGAGACGGTCGATCGGCTGCGGCGTGCGCACGCCGGCGACCACGTCCTCGCCCTGCGCGTTGGTGAGGTACTCACCGTAGAAGTGGTTCTCGCCCGTGGACGGGTTGCGCGTGAAACCCACGCCCGTGCCCGACGTGTCGCCCATGTTGCCGAACACCATCGCCTGCACGTTCACGGCCGTGCCGATGTCGTCGGGGATGGCGTTCTGGCGGCGGTAGTAGATGGCGCGATCGTTGTTCCACGACCGGAACACGGCGTCGCGCGCCATCTCGAGCTGCTTGAGGGGCTCCTGCGGGAAGTCGGCGTTCTTGCGCTTGCGCACGTGACGCTTGAAGTCGGCGACCAGCGTCTGCAGATCGGCCGCGGTGAGGTCGGTGTCGAGGTGCACCTTGCGCTTGTGCTTGAGCGCCTCGATGAGGTGCTCGAACTCGCTCTTCTCGAGGTCCATGACGACCGACGAGAACATCTGGATGAAGCGGCGGTAGCAGTCCCACGCGAAGCGCGGGTTGCCGGTCTTGCGCGCCAGCCCCTCGACCGAACGGTCGTTGAGACCGAGGTTGAGGATGGTGTCCATCATGCCGGGCATGGAGAACTTGGCGCCCGAGCGCACCGAGACGAGCAGCGGATCGTTCGCGTCGCCGAGACGACGACCGAGCGAGGCCTCGAGACGCTTGAGCGCGGCGGCCTGCTGATCCACGAAACCGTTCGGCAGACGGCGGCCGTTCGCGTGGTAGTGACGGCAGACGGCGGTGGTGATGGTGAAGCCCGGCGGCACCGGCACGCCGGCGTTCGTCATCTCGGCCAGACCGGCACCCTTGCCGCCGAGCACGTCCTTCATCTCACCCGTGCCCTCGGCCTTGCCGTCGCCGAAGAAGTACACGTAGGACTCCTTCGTCCCACGACCATTGCGACCCACCACGACCTCGCTCTCCGTTGCACTCATCGTCCACTCCTCCCTGTATCGTCAGACCCCCGCGCGCCGGACACCCTGTCCTCCGCGCTCCCCGGGGTCACTCCAGATTCCGGATCTGACCGCGCACCACCAGCGGGCGGCGGAACAACGTCGTATCCACGTCACCGTTCACGAGCAGGCGACGCATGCGCGAGCGCGAGGCGACCTGTCCATCCAGTTCGCGCACCTCCTCGCTCGGCCACCACACACCCTCCAACTGCACGAACGCCGACCACAGACGGCGGTCGCGCCACTCGCCCTGCGGCGTGGGCCCGGCCTCGACCGCCACGACACGGCGCGTGCGCTCGTCCACCGACAGTCGCACGCGCTGGCCCAGCGGGGAGCGGAACTCCACGCGATCGGCCGCTTGGTCGGCGACGCGCGTCTTGCCGGCCTCGAACGGCGCCGCCTCGGGAGCGGCCGCCGCGCGCAGCAGATGCACCACGTCGGACTCCCGGATGCCGCGCCACGACGAGAGCACCATGGAGTCGGCGTCGGCGATCTGCGCCGAGTCCCCGACCGTGGTGAGCGTCCAGCCGCGACGACCGTCGAGCACCTGACGCTGCTCGAGGTCGAGGATGCGCGTCGTCTGCACGAAGCGGTCGGGGTCCACACGGATGGTGCGGACCTCGGCGGTCACCTCGCGACCCGAGGCGAGCAACTGCAGCTCGTGCGTGGCCTCCGAGACGAACACCGACTTGAGACGCGGCAGACCACCATGCGCGAGCACCGCGGCCTGCACGAGCGCACGACCGGCGTTGCGCTGCTCCTCGGTGACCGGCGTGCTCGGGCCCGACTCATCGGCGGCGCCACCCACGCGCACCGTGTCCACGGGACCCAGCCCCGCGAGACGCCCCTTCATACGGGCCGCGGGCCCCGCCACCAGCGTGACACCACCCGCGCGCACCGCCGACACGACACCGTCGAACGGGACCTGCGCGATCGCATCGCGCTGCGCGGCCAGGTGCGTCGCCGGCTGGCCCGCGAGGTCGCCCGCGAGCCACGACGCCGAGAGCTGACCGGCGGTCTCGAGCGAGAACGCCCATGTGCCCGCCGCCCGGCGCCGTGCCGCCGCGAGGTCGGACGCGGACAACGAGGCCAGCGACTCGAGCGAACGCCGCAGGCGGCGCACGACCACGC
>JBEGJG010000112.1:0-7091 GCA_041184705.1 Candidatus Eiseniibacteriota bacterium | reverse complement strand
GGCGCTCGCCGAGACGACCAGCAGGCCGGCGTCGCGACTGCCGTTGAGTGTGACGGCCGCGGCCGCGGGCAGTCGGCCGCCCTCCAGCGCCTCGCGCGCCACGAGCCACGCCGGGAACGCGGGATCGCTGCGGCCGGGCGTGAGCAGACCGATGCGCACCTCGGCCATGGGCACGCCCTCGAGGTCCTGCAGCCAGAGACCGGGGCGCGCCACGGGCGCGGGTGCGGCGGGCGGGGCCACGAACCGTCCGCCCCAGCGCTCGAACCATTCCGCCGCGGACGCGAAGGCGCGCGCGGCATCCACGTCGCCCGCGATCACCAGCACGGCGCGGTCGGGGCGCCAGTGGTCGCGATGGAACTCGCGCGCCTGCTCGCGCGTGGCACCGACGAGCGACTCGAGGTCGCCGCGCAGCGCACGGCCGTACGGGTGCGGACCGAACACGAGTGCGGCGATGCGTTCGTCGGCGAGCGCCGACGGCGTGCGCGCCATCTGCCCCAACTGCATCGCGACCTGGCGACGCGCCAACTGGAACGACTCGTCGTCGAATCTCGGGTTCACCACCGCATCGCTCACGAGCTCCAGCACGCTCTCGAGTTCGGCGGTGCGGGCACCGGCGACCACCTGCGCGGCGTCGCGCGTGACGTTGACCACGAACGAGGCGCCGAGCGTGTCGAGCTCGGCCGCCATCTCGGCGGCGGTGCGCGACGTGGTGCCCTGACGCAGCAACTGCGCGGTGAGCGAGGCGATGCCGGAGCGCGCCCCGGGCTCGGCCGACAGGCCGGCCGGGACCTGCAACTGGACCTGCACGATGCCGGCTCCCGGGCGCTCGAGCAGCACGACACGCAGACCGTTGGCGAGCGTTCGCTCCTGCGGCTGCGGCAGGTGCGGCGTCGCACCGAGTGCCGCGAGTGCGCTCAGCACGAGGACGAGGCGCAGCACGTGGCGGATCATCGGGCACCTCCGTCGCTCGCGGGCATCACCCACAACGTGGCACGACTCGCGGGCACCAGCACGCGCGCCGCGACGCGCTGCAGGTCGGCGCCCGTGACGGCGCGCAGCGCGGCGAGGCGCCGTGCGGCGGCGTCCGCTCCCACGAGGCGCTCGCCCTCACCGATCGCCTGACCGCGCTGACGCGAGGTCTGCGACGCGAACCCGAGCGCGGACTCCACCTGACGGCGCGCCCGCTCGACCTCGAACGCCTCGGGGGCGGTGCGCGCGACACCCGCGACCGCATCGAGCAGCGTGGACTCGACCGCACTCGAGTCCGCATCGGGCGCGACGACCGCGAGCGTCCACAGCAGCGAACCCTCCTGCTGGCTCACGAGTCCGGCCTGCGCGGTGACCGCGAGCTTCCAATCCTCGACGAGCGCGCGGCCGAGCCGGGCGCGCGGGCTGCCCCCGAGCCAGGCGGCGAGCAGCTCGAGCGCGGCCGCATCGGCGTCGCCCACACCGGGGGCGCGCCAACCGACGAGGCACAGCCGCACCGGCACGTCCATGCGCTCGGTCGCACGCTGCGGCGCCCGCGGCACGACCGGCGCGACGGCGCTCACCGTGACGCGAGGGCGCGACTCGAACCGCTCGCGCACCGCGGCGAGTGCAGCGGTGGGATCGAACGCGCCGCTCACCGTGAGCACCGCGGCCGAGGGCGCGAGTCGCGTGCGCCGCCACGCATCCACGTCGGCGGGCGTGAGCTTGTCGGAACCGGCATCGGGCAGCGCACCGATGCGCGCGTACGCGTGACCGGGCCACGTCGCCGCCCACAGGCGCGCGAGTGCGCGCTGCACGGGCGTGCGCTCGGCGCGCGCACGCTCGTCGCGGATCGCGGCGCGTTCGGTGGCGAGGTCGGTCGCGGTCGTGGTTCGCCCGGGGGCACGCTCGGCCAGGAACGCGAGCGCACCGGCGAACGCGTCGGCGGGCACGGTGGCCGAGAAGCTCGTGTAGTCGGCCGTCGTGACGAGCGCACCCGTACCGCCCACCGCCTCGAGCGGCGCCAGCACGTCGGTGGCGGCGTTGCGGAACGCGGCCTGTGCGGCGAGCAACGCGAGGCCCTGCTGTCCGGCGCGCTCGTGGCGCGAACCGGCGGGGAACCACAGCGCGACGTCCACGGTGGTCGCGAGCGAGTCGGGGGACAGCACCACCTGCATGCCGTTGCGCAGCGTGGTGCGGGTGGCGTCGAACGGCCCCGCGAGCGCGAGGCACGGGAACGCGATCAGGCTCGCGAGCGCGAGCACGGGGAGTCGGAACGACGACATGCGGGGACCCTGCGGGACGGTGGGGAGTGTGGGACTCACCGCAACACCACGATGCGCGTGGCGTGACGGCGACCGGCGGTATCGAGGACGAGGAAGTAGAGACCCGGAGCGAGTGCGCGTCCGCGGGGGTCCGTGCCGCTCCACGACACGGCCAACGCACCGCCCGAGGCGAGCGTGCCGTCGCCGAGCGCGACCACCTCGCGACCGGCCGCATCGTGCACGCGCAGTCGGTACGAGGAGGCGGGCGCGCCCGCGGGCAGCGCGAAGCGGACCACACCATTCGAACCCGCACGCAGCGGGTTGGGACCGGCGAACGACAGCGAGAGCGGCCCGGGGCCGTCGGGCACCCCGAGGGTGTCGGGGACGTAGCGCAGCGCAGCGAGACCGTCGGGCGTGCCGTGGCCGAGCAGCGTGTCGGGGGCCGACGCCTGCGACGCGGTGCGCTTGAGGGCCTGGATGATCCACACCGGCGGCCAGTTCGGGCGCGCCTGGATGAGGCAGGCCGCGAGCCCCGCGACCAGAGGCGCCGAGTACGAGGTGCCGCTCGCGCGCCGGTACACGTTGGGGTTGCCGTTGAGCGGATCGGCCTGCAACACGGCCACGCCCTGCGCGGCGAGGTCGGGCTTGATGCGTCCGTCGGCGGACGGACCCTTCGACGAGAAACCCGCACGCACGCCGAGCGAATCCACGGCCGCGATGGCGAGCACGCTGTCGCCGTGCGCATCGGCCGGAGCCGAGATCTTGCGTCCCACGCGCGCGTTGTTGCCGTCGTTGCCCGCGGACACCACCACGAGGATGCCCTTCGCGGCGGCGATGGCGGCCGCGCGCGAGACGATCGTGGTGCGACCGTCGAGCATGGGATAGGTGATGTCGGTGCCGGCGCTGTCGGGGAACAGGTTGTAGCCGAGCGAGGAGCTGATGACGTCGCAGCCGAGCGAGTCGGCCCACTCGGCGCCCTGCGCCCAGTACACCATCTCGATGGGCTTCTCGCTCGCACCATCCTCGGTGCGCGCGAGCGCGACGTTGCAACCGTAGGCCGCGCCGCGATAGATGCCGGTGCGGCGGCCCGCGAGCACGCTGAGCGTGGTGGTGCCGTGCTGGTAGTCGAACGGTCGCGAGACCGTGTCCTGCACGTCGGTGGTGCCGCGGATGAAGTCGCGCGTGCGTCCCGAGCCCACCGGGATCGTGCGCAGCGACTCGTGCTTGCGGTACCAGTTGAAGCCGTCGTCGAGCATGCAGACGTTGACGCCGGTGCCGATGTAGCCGGAGTCGTGCACGGCCAGCACCTTGAGACGCTGCAGCTGCGTGAAGGACTGGCCGTAGTCGGCCTGCAGCGCGGCGGGTAGGGCGGTGCGCGAGGGCGCCTCGGGCACCGGAGCGGACTCGTGGACGAGTGCGGACTCGCGCTCGCGCGGCATCGCGAGCTCGACCGGACTGACGCGCGCGACGAACGGGAACGTCGCGAGTCGGGCGAGCGAGGGACCCGAGGCGCGCACCGCGGCACGGTTGAACCAGCGCGACACTCCGTAGGGTGCGAATCCGGCGTCGGCGAGCGCATTCAGATAGGCGGGTTCGACGGGTAGGTCGAGCTCGTCCACGAGCGGACGCACGCGGGCGCGTTCGCGACGACGACGGGCCTCGGGCGTGAGCGCGGCCTCGGCTTCGGCGAGTCGGCGCACGAGGTCGCCAGGACCGGCGACACCCTTGTCGGCGAACTCGACCCAGACCGCGACCTCGGGCGAATCCGCGGTCAGGGCGTGCGCGAGCCGGGGATCGAGTCGATCCACGGAGGCGCGGGCGGGGTGTGCGAGGAGCGCCGCGAGGAGCAGGGCGAGGCCGAATGGACGGGGGCGCATGGCGTTGATGATACAACGGTTCCGGGCCGGATTCAGGGCTCCGTGCCGCCCGCGACCTCGGCCCGGACCCGGGCCTCCAGATGCCCCACGACCTGCCCGGCGGCGTTGGCGACGGGGGGGCGACGGTGGACGGCCAGGCCCTCGGTCTCGGTCCGGCCCAGGGTGCCCAGGACCTCGAGCAGTTCCACGGCGGCCGGTCCGAGCGCCCGCATGGCCCCGTCCTCGCACTTGATGGCGATCCCCTCGTTGCGGCCGGGGTCGGCCAGCAGCAGCAGCCCCTCGGCCCCGCTCTTGGCCAGCACCCGCCCGCCCGTGACCTGCATGAGGTCGGTGGCTAGCCTCCCCTGCCCCTCGACGACGACCGGGTGGGCGGTCATGGCGCGACCGATCCGGCGCAGGGCCGTGGCGCGCGGCGATCCGCCGCCCGCCCTTGGCTGGGCGATCCGCGCGTAGCCGGTGGCCATGGCCTGCAGGGGCAACCCGAACACGGGCACGCTGCAGCCGTCCACGCCGGTGAGGATGCTCTCGGGTGCGACGCCGCAGCACTCGGCCACGGTGCGCAGCAGCAGCCGCTGGAGCGGATGGTCGGGGTGCTCGTAACCCTCGAGGGGCCAGCCCTCGGCCCGGCACATGGCGAGCATGCCGGCGTGCTTACCCGAGCAGTTGTTGTAGAGCGGTCCGCGCAGCGAGGGGTCGCGGCGCAGGTCCTCGAGGGACTCGAGGTCCATGGGGTCGTGGAAGCCGCAGGCGAGGAAGCGGGGCTCGATGCCGAGTCGGTCGAGCAGTTCACGGACGATCGCCAGGTGGGCCCGGCTTCCGGAGTGCGAGGCCGCCATGACGGCCAGTTCGCGCTCGCTCACATGGAGCGCGTCGGCGTGCCCGCGCTCGACGAAGGGCAGCAACTGGAACGGCTTCGCCGCCGAACGGAACGACGTGACGCGCTCGGGATGGGCACTCGCGGCGTGCGCGTCGCCCTCGGGTCTCGCGGCCACGACCCGCACGCGGTGGCGCGATTCGACGATCGCACCGCGCACGACGAGCACTTCGGCTTGCAGGTGCATGCGGCTCGGGTCCGGGCGGGAAAGGACGAGGGCCCGCGAATGGACGCGGGCCCTCGTGGACTCAGCGGATGACGACGAGGCGGTTCTGGAACTCGAACCGGCCGGCTTCGATCCGGTACATGTAGATACCCGACGCGATGTCCTTCCCCGCGCCGTTGCGCAGGTCCCAGCGCGCGAAGTCGCGCACCTGGTCGGAGTGCTCGAGCACGCGCACGAGGTCGCCCGCGAGCGTGTAGATGCGGATGGTCGCGCGCGACGGCAGGTTCACGAAGTGGATCTCGCCCTGTCCCGGCTGGTCCCAGACCTCGGAACCCCGATAGGGGTTCGGGACCGCGTAGATGCGCTCGAGGTCGGCCGTGGGACCGCCCGTGGGCTCGACCGGACCGGCGAGGTTGCGCAGCTTGTGGTTGAGGTTCGGGCACGTGTTGCGGTCGCCGGGCGTGCCGCAACGCGCGAACGCGTCGAGCGTGTCGGGCACGAACAGATCCTCGTAGTCGGCGTCGGTGGTGTTACGACGCTCGATCGTGACCGAGTACCACGTGAGGAAGCCGTCGTGCGGCCCCGGCGGGGCGGCGAGGATCATGATGGAGTCGCCGGGCGTCTCGCAGCGCGCATCGAGCACGCCGGGACGACGGCACACCTTCACGTAGTTGCCGTTCGAATCGGGGTCCACGAACGTCACGATGCTGTCGTGCACGACCGAACCGTTGCAGATGTAATTCATCGTGGTGGGATTGAGGCGCGAGAACCGCCACGTGATCTCGCTACCCGCGTTGAGCGAGAAGCGACGGATGAGCACGGCCTTCGAGCTGTCGGGGCTGTTCGTCATGCGGTAGACGCGGTAGCCGCCGAAGTCCGGACGCGCCTCGGCCCGACGGTCGCGCATGAAGCGCAGCGAGAGGGCGCGCGGCTGCTGACGAACGCTGTCCTCGAGCGGACCGCGGAACGCGCCCGCACAACGCGACTTGACGATCTGCGTGCTGTCCTGCCACGCCCCGACGTGCGCCCACACGGGGATGTCGGGGAAGTTCGAGGCGGCGTGGCTGGGACGCGCCGAGACGCCGGCCACGAGGGCCAGCGTCACGGCGAGCACGGCGGCGCGGAACGCACCGCCGGGGAAGTTCACGGTCATGGTCACTCCCGCGGCGCGCCCGAGGGCACGCTCGCGCTGATGGCTCGCTGGGCAGGGGTCACGACGCGGTTCGGCTGCGGCCCGCGACCCGGCATCGCGGCGGGCTGGCTACCGCGGCTCACGGGCTGACGCGTGAGCCCCCAGATGTCCTGCAGCACGAAGTCCACCAGCGCGATGCAGTCCTGACGGGCGTAGCTCCAGATGCTGAAGCCCGAGAACACGAACTGGTTCGCCTCGTTGCCGTGGTAGTAGGTCATCGTGGGCGCGCGGTTGGGCGAGGTCAGCAGCACGACGCCCTGCGACTGGTAGAGCGTGTCGAGCACCGACCGCTCCTCGACCACTTCGGGGTCGGGGTTCACGTCCTCGAGGATCGAGTTGTTGAGGAGCAGGTACTCGCTCGGATAGCTCGTCAGGTAGAACTGTGACGAGTTGGTACGCGTCGGCGTGAGCGGGTCGGTCGCCGCGGACTTCCAGCGCATCTCGGCCGGCAGACGGCTGTAGTTGGGCGAGCTGAGCGTCCCGAAGCGGGTCGGGTGCGACCACGGCGTCGCCACGACCCGGTTCACGAGACCCTGGTTGCCGGGCTGCGTGTAGACCGGGAAGTCGTAACGGTAGGTCGTGATACCGCTCTTGGTGACGCCGATGGTCGATCGCCAGTGGGCGCCGTCGTACATGAGACGCCCCTGCACCAACTCACCGGTGGAGTTGGCGTACACGGTCGTCTGCCCCTGGTTGTTCGTGGCGCGGTCGAAGTTCTTGAGCGAGGCGTACGCGCCACCACCGCCCGCCA